>DAOQGS010000007.1:0-18359 GCA_035338675.1 Cellvibrionaceae bacterium | reverse complement strand
GCTGCCGATAAAGACGCCTACAAATTAACACCCTACGAGTTGGCGAGTTTTTTAAGTTATACCTACACCGGCAGTACACCAGATGACACTTTATTAGCCGCTGCTAAAGCCGGGCTATTAGAAACCGATGCACAAATAAATGCGCAAATTGCCCGCCTGTTGGCAACGCCCCGCGCGCAACAACAATTGGGGGATTTTGTCGCCCAGTGGCTGCGCACCGACGAAGTATTAACCGTCACTAAAGACCCGGCAAAATACCCTGAATTAACCGCACCTATCCGCGCTGCCATGGCTCAGGAAGTGCGCAATTTATTTACCCAAGTGGTGCTGGGCCAAGGCGAGAATTACAGCCACTTTTTTGCCGCTGATTTTACCTATGCCAATGCGGATTTAGCCAAATACTACGGCTTAAGTGGTGCCACCGGTAGCGCCTTAATAAAAGTGCCAGCTGGCAGTCAGCGCGGCGGCATTTTAACAACCGGGGCTTTTTTAGCAGTCAATGGCGACCCGGATGAATCATCCCCCATCCGCAGAGCCGTGCGCATTCGCGAGCGCCTGTTGTGCCAGGATATAGACCCGCCACCGCCGGGAATTAGCGTCTCCCGCGAAGCGGCGGAAAAGGCATTAAAAGAGCGTTGGGAATCCGGCCAGATGACCAACCGCGAGCGCTACGCCGCCTTAACCGCCGCCCCTTATTGCCAAACCTGCCATGAAAAACGCATTAATCCTTTGGGTTTTGGTTTGGAGGATTACGACACCATCGGCCGTTACCGCAGCAGCGATCTTAACCATTTAGCCATTGATGCCAACGGCATCTGGTATGGCATTACGCAACTAGACGGCGGTGATATACAAACCTTTAATGGCGCGCGGGATTTAGGCCAGAAACTTGCCGCCAGCGATAATGTGCAGAGCTGTTTAGTGGCCAATAGTTTCCGTTTTGCCATGGGCACCGGCCATCAAATAATTGACGAGGTAAATGCACTGGCGGGTACCTTAAGTGCACAGGAATTAAATGATTACAGCTGTGCGGTAAACGATTTAGCGCGCAACATGATTGCCAACGGCGCCAACGCCAAAGCCATGTTGCAATCATTGGGCAGTTTAAAACTGGTTCGCTACCGCAAAGAGCAAAACCGCTAAGCGGTTTTAATTGAATATATTTAGGGTTCCTATATGACACAGGATAAATTTATCTGGGGCAGCCGCCGCCGATTTTTAAAACAATTAAGCGCCGCAAGCCTTATGCCCGCCGCCATCAATAGCGCCCTTGGGTCATCGGGTTTATTGTGGGCGCGGGGTGCATTGGCTGCAGGTGCTGCGCCCAAACGCCTGCTCACTATTCACGTAACCAACGGCGCGGTGCCCGGCACCTGGCACGCCCTGGGGGAGGGCAGTAATTACACCTTGCCCGAGGCCAGCAGCCCATTTAACCCCTATAAGAATAAATGCATATTTTTTCAAAATATCACGGGTGCCGGTGGCCACGGGCCGTTTTACCAGTGTGTGGCCGGGGAAAAACGCGATTCTATTGATGTCTACCTGGGCCGCAAAATTGGCGCCAGCACACCATTTTCATCCATACAATTAGGAGTGAATAGCAGCGGCGGTTTATCGCGCTTAAATGGCAATGATATTCCCTTTGAAATGAGTCCATTAAAAGCCTTTAACCGTTTATTCCCCGCCAGCAGTGGCAGTGGCGATCTGCGCACTCTGCAGAAAAAAGGCATTATAGGTGCGAATAATGCCATGATTAATGAGCTGTCCAGTAAATTAGGCAGCGCGCAAAAAATTCGTATGCAAGAGCATTTGGCTAGTTTAGAAAAACTCAGCCAGCGCATTGACCAAGCCGCCATTGCCGGCCAGGGCCAAAGTGCCGCCTGTAAATCCCCAGTGTGGGATGGCAGTTTCCGCGATGAAGCAGAGCTCAACAGCAATATTACTCTGCGGGCAGATTTACACGCCGATTTAATTGCCCTGGCATTTAAATGCGATACCACCCGTATAGCCACGCTGATGTACAGCGATTCCGGCGCAACCTATTTAGCCCCCGAAGTGGAAACTGGCGATTTACACGGTGCTATTCACGGCTATAAAGGCCTGGAGCGATTTACCGCCTACCGCAAATATTTTAGCCAGCGCATTGTGTATTTAATGGATCAATTGGCAAAAACTCCGGATATGGACGGCCGCACCTTGCTGGATAACACACTTATTTATATCACCAGCGATATGGGCGATGGCGGCTCCCACACCAATGCCAACACCCCTGTGGTGTTAGCCGGTGGCGCTGGCGGCGCATTGGTTTCGGGCCGCTCTATTGTGTACGGTAGTGAAACACGGTTAGAGCGTATGCTCGATACCATTTGTTTGGCTATGGGAGCGGATATCACCGCCGCAGATTATCCAGGTTATGGCGGGGCTGCTGGGCCTTTAACCGGGTTATTGGTGTAAAAATACGATTGGATTTATTCAAGGGCCATTTGGCCCTTTTTTTTGTGACGGTTTTTAGGTTTAATTGTTCGCTCGCGAAGCCCGTGTGACATACGCAGTAATATTGTGCGCTGTTAATTGCGCTGAGAATAAATACATTATTAAGTGCGTTCTTACACTAAGGTCTAAGAGCTACTCAACGCGCTCCCACACCTGAATAGCTTGTTTCCTCACTAACCCCCAGCGATACCCCCCCAATGCACCGCTCTGCTGAATTACTCGGTGGCAAGGGATAATCACGGCAATAGGATTGGCTCCCACCGCAGTGCCTACTGCCCGCGCGGCACTGGGTTTGCCTAATTGATGGGCTAAATCGCCGTAGGAAATAGCCGTGCCCACAGGAATGCGCAGCAGCGCTCGCCACACGGCTAATTGAAAATTGGTGCCCTGCACATGTAGGGCAATATTGGCGCAGGTGGGGTTTTTAATCTCGAACATGCGCTTTGCAAAATCCTGGGCAACTTCAGGAGCATGAATTAAATGGGCGCGGGGCCATTGCTCGGTTAAGGCCGTAATTTCGCCGGTTGCGTCTGCATTATCACAAAATACCGCCCGGCAGATACCTCTTGGGGTTTGCGCCACAAATAAAAGGCCGAATAATGTTTCGGCTAACCCATAACGAATAATGAGCGCGGCATTTTGGCTTTTAAATTCTCCCGGTGTAATGCCTTCTATTTGCACAAAATGATCGTGTAGGCGGGCGGGGCTGCTCAGGCCGAGGTGTTCGGCAGTGTCCAGGAGGGAATAATTTTGGCTCAGCAGTTGTTTGCCCAGCTCAAGGGTTAATACCTGCAAAAACCGTTTAGGTGTAGTGCCCGCCCAGCGGCTAAATAAACGCTGGAAGTGATAGGGGCTTAAATGCACGTGGCGGGCAATATCGGCAAGATCCGGCTGCGCCTTAACATTGGCTTGAATATAGGTGATGGCACTGGCGATGCGCGCGTAATCGGAGTTGCTCATATATCATTAATGGCTGTAATTGGGCGGGTATTGGGGCGCTTATTGCCTAGGCTCCGGCAATGAATACACATCATTTCAGACACGCCGTGAATACAATCCTAAGTAGGCTCGTCAAAAAGGTCCCTCATTTTGACGGTCTTTCATTGCTTCGGTACAGCTAGTAAGCTTGCCTGAACGATCTTCCGCCTGCCACCCGAATCTTGCTCAGATGTATGGCCCTGGTGGTTACCTTTTTTAATCGCGCTTTATCTGTGCGGTAAAAAGCTGGCCGGGCAGTTGCGGGTTATCTGGGTCGCTCACCAGCCATAATTTGAGTTCAGTGGATTCCTCCTGCACATCTATACCCTCCAATTTCACTTTTTTATCCACCCTCTTAAGGCTTATTAATTCCCCAGTAGTACTGATGATGCCAATAGCTGAACCCATGCAGGCGCCGTCAACACAGGCTTCTTCAGCATTTTCTGCCGCAGCGGTAAAAACCAGGCGGCCATCTGTGAGTGCGGTGGCATCGGTAAAACACAGAGGCACACCGTCTATTGCCCCTAAGTCAAAGTGTTGGATTGTGTAATCCGGTGTGCCTTTGCCCTCACCTGTGGCAGATGCTAAAAATTCTTTCCATTTAAAACGGATAATGGCGTTGCGATTATTTTTATTGCCGCGCTGAAAGAGCAGTATTTCTTTGCCCAGAATAATAGCGCCTTCAATATTGGTTTTGCCTGGCTCATCTTTGAGGGCGTCATAAATTGGGTCTAAATCAATAATGCAAGCCTCCCCCAGCGCTGGAATTTTTGAATCGGTGGGCGGCGCCAGGAAGGGAATAATTACCCCTTGCTCTCGCTGCTTTTTTGAACCCGAGCCAAGAATTAATAAACCGCCATAGGGGAGCTTTTTACTATTGGGTACCTGCGCTATGGCTTCAAAATCATGCTTCACCCTTTTGCGCGCTTCAGTATCCAGCGGCAATTCGCCAGCCATAATGGGGTGGGCAATGCCAGAGGAATCCCCCTCACCATTAAATACTGCAATATGTTTTTCATCATCCGCCACAATAAACAGCCATTTGCCTATTTTAACCAAGCCGCTGGCGGCGCTTAAATGGGCATAAGGATTGGGGCCTAGCATTTCGGTTAAATGTAGGTTTTTAGTAAAATTGAGTTTAATCATAGCGGCCGCTGCAATGGGTGGGGTGCCCTAAATGAGTTTGCAGCGGCAATAATATATCAATCTTGCCGGGTATGTTTGGATTTCTGGGTATGTTTGGATTGCTAGGTAAATACTGCCCCGTGCCAGAATACGCATCTTGTCAGCTACTACCTGGGCACCGGCAATGAATACACATCATTGCAGACACGCCGTGAATACATCCCTATAGGCTCGTCAAAAATGTCCCTCTTTTTGACGGTCTGAAATGATGTGTATTCATTGCTTCCGTACAGCTACTAACACTAGCGATTGGCAAAATCCATCCCCATGGTAAGGCTGTTTTCTAAATGGCCTATGGTCGCATTAATTTCCTGCTGCAGCATTTCATTTTTGGCATTTAAGGCGAGGCTGCGCAATTGAGGGATCAAACTGGTGTCGCGGCTATTTTTAATAATGCCTAGAGCTGCCATGCTTAGGTTGGTATTGTTTTTATTTAATACAGTAAGGGCTGTATTGAGTGCGCCAAAATGCTGTTGGCCATTTAGGCGTTCAAGAGCAGCGATTTTTACCTCATCACTATCGTTGGATTCAATAATCTTTTGTAAAAAAATTAAATCCTCCCCCTGTGGGGCAAGCTGTTGGATGGTGGCAATTTTTTGCTCTGGGCTATCAAAGGTGAAGGTTTCTTTGCTAAAGGCTTGGTCGGCAATTAACTGTTCACTCTCCCGTGCTGGTAGGTTGGCTTCTAACTCCATGGTTTTAGGGGCTGCTGGTGCGATATGCGTATGTTGTGCTATGGGTGCATTTTTTATGGTTAAGCTAGGGGTATTTATAGGTTCTTGGGTGGTTGCCTGTGCGGTGCTTTTAGTGGGCGCAGTTACCGTTTGCACCGCGGCTGGTTGTTTATCGTCAGTGGCGTAATACCAGGCAATATTATTCGCTAGTACCAATAGGGCAGCGCCCATGAGTTTTATATTGGCTCCCATAAATTCACCTTTAATAATTTAATTGGCTGCGCACGGAGTAATACTGAGCGCCTGCACAGAGGTTGTGTGGAGTTGAATTAAATCTGGGCCGCCTCGTTTACAGCGGCCCAGATTAAACGTCGTTGTTAAAGGCACTGTATTAAATGTGCTGTGTTATAGCCCCTGTATTACAGCCGCTGCATCCAGGCTCTAAAGCGATAATCGGCGCGAGCCGGGTCCACAAAATCCGTATCCACGATTAAATCCAGCCAATTAATGCCGCCGGACCACACCTGGCCCCACACGGTGCGTTTGGCAAAGCCGTGGTCGTAATAAAAGCGCAACCAGCGGCCGGAGGTATATACGCCATCAACTTTGCCCCAATAACAATCGGTAGGATGGCACTTACCCCAAAGCTCCGAGGTGTACACCAGTTTTACTGCTGAGGTGGTGCTGCAAATATTGCCGTTGCACACAGTGGTGGAGGCATCCCGGCATTCCTCTTTAAAAATAGCCTTGGTAATCCCGGAGGTATTGGCATCCGGATTAATCCAGGTGCCCACTTCTTTTACTTGGCCAACGGCGCACAAGCCTGCAAAAGATGACAGGCTGATTCCAGATAAAACAATTAAAGTGAATAAGCGTATGAATAACATAGGGTTGCTCCTAATATTAGTTGAGGAAACCTCAGCCTAAAACCGCTGCCAGAGGAGCCGCTATGCTAGGGGGTGTGGGGTGGTGGAGCTGTTAATTAATGGCGCTGGGGCTGTGAATAATTCCCCTTATTTTCCTGGTTATGGGGTTTTTACTGATGAGCCATGATGTATTTTTGGCAGTTTTTATTGGAAGGGATTTTATTCGAGTAATTAAGTATTTGTGGCTCGGTTGTTTTTACACGTAGGTTGGAAGAGCGCAGCGACTTCCGACATGGGGCAGCGAAAGGTGTTAGCATTTTAATGTTGGATGTCGCTGCGCTCTTCCAGCCTACTCCTGAAATGATTAATCTAAGTTACGCGTTCCTCAAAAAATCAATCCAAGTTACCCGTTTCCGACATGGGGTGCTCGGTGCAAGAGATTGCTATTTAAATCTCGGAAGTTGCTGCGCTCTTTCAACCTACCCCTTAAATAACCAATCTAAGTTGCGCGTTATATTAGTCCGCATGATTGAATTTAGGGTCTGGTGGGCAACTTCCATTGGGGTATTTTTCCTTAAGGTGGTTAAAGAGGGTCTCAATAGATGGGTTTTTATCCAGAATGCTTTTTAAGAGCTCGTATTCAAACACGTCACAAGGATGGTAGCGCAGAGTCCCTCTATACTCATCAATAAACATCAAATAATCTTGGCCAAGAATGGTCTGGTGATAAGCAATATCTTCAAAATTAAATTCCAGCACTTCTCCGGGAAGTTTTTTGCCGTATATGCTTGATAAAACGATGTATTCGTCTTTTCTCTTTCTTTGATTGTAAGCCATAGCTCTTTCAGAAAATCCTTTGTCGTTGCATATTTTTTGTATCTCCTGCCGGAAGAGATGGCAATCCAGTTGCCCGGAAATTTTTCTGACGATTACGACGTCGTCAGCGCTGTTGGATTTTTCCTTGAAGCGGTCGGAATTGGTGAAGGCAAAGCAGTTGGTCGATATAAGTGTAAAAATGCAATAAATGAAATTTGAAGTCTTCATGATTGTCTCTTTTTTTCGTTTAAATGCGGGGCTGCAATCGACTGGTTATGTTCTTGTAGGGCGCGGATTTGACAGGGGCGCGTAGGTTTGCCAGTAATACCCAGCTCAAAAAAATAAATATTCTTACCATAAACACCCAAATGTTGGGCATGACTGCCCAACCTACGCAAACCCCTTCGAATTCTCCACATTCCGAAACACCAAGGGCACCTCATCCGTAGCAATAACCTGAGCCTGCGCCACCGCGTCCCGAATCTCACCGTGGGATGGGCTTTTATCGCAAACTGGGTCGGCAGCGGCGGCATCCCCGGTTAAATAAAACGCCTGGCACCTACACCCGCCATAATCTTTTTCCTTCTCCGGGCAGCTGCGGCAGGGTTCGCGCATCCAGTCGTCGCCGCGAAAATAATTAAAGCCTGCTGAGTTGTACCAAATATCTTTTATAGCTAAATCCCGCACATTGGGGAATTGAATCGGTAAATCCCGTGCGCTGTGGCAGGGTAGGGCGGTGCCGTCGGGGGTGATGGTTAAAAAGAGTTTACCCCAGCCATTCATACAGGCTTTGGGGCGGGTTTCGTAATAATCGGGCACCACAAAAATAATTTTCATTTTATTGCCAACTTTTTGCCGGAATGCTTGGGTGGCGGCTTCGGCTTTTTTAAGTTGTTCAATAGATGGCAATAATTGCGCGCGGTTGTGTAGGGCCCAGCCGTAGTATTGGGTGTTGGCTAATTCCACATAGTCTGCACCCAATTCTAAGGATAATTCGAGGATGTGTTCTACCTGGTCGATATTGTGGCGGTGTAATACGAAGTTGAGCACCATGGGGTAGCCCTGGCGTTTAACCTCTGCTGCCATAGCTTTTTTATTGGCGAAGGCTTTACTGCTGCCAGCGAAATAATTATTCAGCTCCTCTGAGCTTGCTTGAAAACTAATTTGTATATGGTCAAGGCCTGCGCGTTTAAATTCTTCCACCCGTGCGCCGTCCATGCCGACGCCTGAGGTAATTAAATTGGTGTAATACCCTAGGGTGCGGGCTTCTTTAATTAATTGGGATAAGTCCTGCCGCACTAGTGGTTCGCCACCGGAAAAACCTAATTGCGCAGCGCCGAGTGTGCGGGCTTGGTGCAATACCTTTATCCAGGTGTCGGTGTCGAGCTCGTCTTTTATGTTGGCGAAATTAATTGGGTTGGAGCAATAGGGGCATTGTAGGGGGCAGCGGTAGGTGAGTTCGGCGAGGAGCCACAGGGGTGGGGATTGTGTGGGCATTTGTGTCACCTTGGCTTTTAGGGGGAGTTATATTGGCATTATTTAAAACGAGCGATTGAGTTTAACCCCTCCCCAGCCCTCCCCTTGTAAGGGGAGGGGGCAGATGGTTCGTAGCCTGGATGCAGCGCAGCGGAATCCAGGGTTTGCGCGTGGATTCTTGGATTGCGCTGCGCTGCATCCAGGCTACTAGTAAAGGGCTAGGAGTTAATGCCAGGTGTTTAATTAAAGACATTCGCAACAGGTGCGGGCATTAATTTCGGCGCCTGCCGGGTTTGAAAATTATTCTGCGCCCAAGTCTTGATGCTGCAGCCAGCGCTTGGCAAATGCATCATGAAAAAACTCCACTACATCATTTTCAAGGCCATCAATGCCGGGGAATTTTGCGTTTAATGTTTTTATAATGTCGCCAATTGTCCGTGTGCCATCCACCTGGGCGAGAATTTCTCCGGCGCTGCCGTTAAATTTAATCATGCCTTCTGGGTAGAGTAATACATAACAATTTTGTGCCTCTTCCCACTGAAAACGGTAGTGGGGGTTTAATGTGGGGATTAGGTTTAATGTATCGCTCATGGTGGCTCTTAAATGGCTTCGCAGTTGTGGTAGGGCGGCGTGTTGTGCACATAGGCCATGGTGATGGCGTCCATAATGCTCCAGAGTACGTCTAATTTAAATTGCAAAATATCCAGTGCGCGCTCTTGTTGTGCGCGGGTGGCAAAATAATCCAAGGTAATTGCCAGGCCGTGATCCACATCCCGGCGGGCTTCTTTTAAACGGTTGCGAAAATACTGGTAGCCGGCGGGTTCAATCCAGGGGTAATGGGTTGGCCAATTATCTAAGCGGTTTTGGTGAATGGTAGGGGCGAATAATTCGGTGAGGGATGAACAGGCCGCCTCTTGCCAGCTGGCATTTTTTGCGAAATTTAAATAGGCATCCACCGCAAAACGCACACCGGGTAATACATGGCTCTGGTCCAGAATTTCCTCCCGGCTTAGGCCGCAGGCCTCGCCTAACCGCAGCCAGGCCTCTATACCGCCTTCAGAGAATTCACCTTGGGCATTTAATTGCCCATCGTGGTCCAAAATGCGTTGAATCCACAGGCGGCGCACATCGCGATCTGGGCAGTTAGCCAAAATGGCGGCGTCTTTAATCGGGATAGTGACTTGATAATAAAACCGGTTGGCTACCCAGCCGCGAATTTGCTCAGGCGTGCACTGGCCAGAATTCATGGCTTGATTAAGCGGGTGGTAAATATGGTAGCGCTTGCCTTTGGCGCGCAGGCGCGCTTCGAATTCTTCTTTGTTCCAGGGGGTTGGTGCCATTTATTATTTCTCGCGCATTTTTAGGGCGGTTAATTTAGCGATATTGAATTGTGTGGAAATCAGGTTTTTAACCCCACCCCGACCCTCCCCTTGTAAAGGGGAGGGAGCTTTAAAATTAGAATTTTGTGTTGCAGGTTTTTGAGGTAAAACCTAATAATTGACCTAATTCATATGAATAAAACGCTAAAGCTCTATCTCCATACCATCAAACGCCACCTCAATCTGTTGCGCAGTTAATTCCTGCCGTTGCCAGGATTCTTCATTCAAAATGGGGTTGGTGTTGTTGATGTGAATTAAAATTTTGCGCGCTTGGGGGAATTGTTTGAGCGCTTGGATCATACCGTCTGCGCCGCTTTGCGGCAGGTGCCCCATTTCCCGGGCGAGTTTAGTGCCCACACCGGTAATTGCCATTTCATCTTCCTGCCAAAAAGTGCCGTCCACCAATAAACAATCCACCTGCTGCATATAGGGAATTAAATGGGGTTCAATGGCGCCAAGGCCGGGGGCGTAAAACAGGCTTTTGCCGGATGTTTGGTCGGTA
This sequence comes from Cellvibrionaceae bacterium, assembly GCA_035338675.1. GTDB lineage: Bacteria > Pseudomonadota > Gammaproteobacteria > Pseudomonadales > Cellvibrionaceae > CAMCXE01. Next base: position 7,990 of record DAOQGS010000007.1, on the reverse strand, counting down.
AGCAAAACGCCGATGTTGTCCCCCGGTTGCGGGTTATGGCGGTGGGGGGAGTAGGGTGGGGCTTTGCTGGTTAAAAAAATCGGTGTGATCAGCAGGCCTTTAATGGCCGGAATAATAAAAGGCTCGCCGGTATTAATGCGGTGGCGGTTAATGCCGCCATTCCAGGCTTTGAGCATACTGATAATAGGGAAGCCGCTGGTTAAATCCTCATACACACAATCGGTGCAATACACCTCGTGGGGGCAGCCTTCGCGCAGCATTAATAAGCCGGTGGTGTGGTCGATTTGGCTGTCCATAAACACTATGGCGGCAATGCCGGTATCCCGCAGGCCCTGTTTGGGCTGAATCGCCGTGAAGGCTTCCAGTTGTGCGCGTATATCCGGCGAGGTGTTAAATACCACCCAATGGCGCTCATCGGTAGAAACAGCAATGGATGACTGGGTGCGGGCGGTGGCTTTGAGGGTGCCTTGGCGCAGGCCTGCGCAATTGGGGCAATTACAGTTCCACTGGGGAAAGCCACCGCCGGCGGCGGAGCCGAGTACGCGGATTTTCATAGTTGCGGGGAGGGGGGATGATGCCTGCAGGCTGTGGCTGTGTGCGCGGTTTGCAACCCACTACGCGGCGCGCGAATCTGTGTACACTTTGATAGCGAGCGCCGCAACCTGCAGGTGAGCGAACAATTAGCGGAATGAAAAGTACATGGTGACTTCAAAGCCGATGCGCAAATCTTCGTAAGCGGGTTTGGTCCACATAGGTGTTTCCTCAAATGGGGTGAAGGTTGGAAAAGTTTGTGTGTGGTACACAAGGCTTCAAGGCTCGCTCATATTGCTGGCGCTGTCAATCGCTGGCCAATTATTTTTAGAAGAAGTTATGCAGCAGTCTACTCAATCTAAATTAAATGTACCGAATTCATCACAGAAGCCTATTAATAACGCGCAGGATTGGTCGCCCAATTGTGCGCGAGTAGTGGGCTGTGCTTTTTTTATGGTGTTGCTGGATGCATCGGTAATTGCCAACGCGCTGCCAACTATGGCGGCAAGTTTTCATGTGCGCGCGCTGGATTTAAGCCAGGGCATGAGTGTGTATTGGTTGGCGCTGGCTTTATTTGCGCCCCTTTCGGGTTGGGTGGCGGATCGCATTGGCGGGCGCAGGGTTTTTGTTATTTCCTTATGTGTATTTATTGTTGCATCTATGTTGTGCGGCTGGGTTAATAATGTCGAACAATTTATTGCCGCGCGGGTTTTACAGGGTGCAGCCGGTGCATTTATGGTGCCGGTGGGCAGGCTGTTAGTACTGCAAACAACGCCGAAACAACAATTAGTGCGGGCTATGGCTACTATCGCACAACCGGCTTTAATTGCCCCGGTGATTGGGCCACTGTTAGGGGGGATTTTTGTTACCTATTTTGCCTGGCCGTGGATTTTTTATTTAAACCTGCCTTTAGGTGTTATTGTTTTACTTTTTGCCCTGCGATTTATTCCACCTTCGGCTAAGCGCGTGGGTGAAGCCTTAGATAAGCGCGGCTTTATTTTTACGGCTTTGGCGCTTATCGGTTTGTTGTACGGTTTAGATACATTTGCCCATGCCAGCCTGCCCACTTATTTAAGTGCCGTTTTATGTGGGGCGGGCATTGTGATGGCGCTGGTTGCGGCGCGGCATTTTAAACAGGCTAAACAGCCCTTATTAAATATGCAGGTGGCGCAGGTGCAAACCTACGCCCTGAGCAATTTATGGGTGGGCACTTTGGTGCGCACGGGTATCAACGCCACGCCTTTTTTATTGCCCTTGTATTTTCAGCAGGCCATGGGTAAATCCGCCCTGGCGGCTGGGGGCTATATGCTGGCGTATTTTTTGGGTAATTTTGGTATGAAGTCCGCAAGCGTTGTGCTGATTAAACGCTTTGGGTTTCGCACTATTTTAGTGGCCAACGGTGTGCTGGCTGGTGTGTCCATTATGCTGTTAGGCACTTTGAGTATTATCGGTTTTGATATTGTGATCGCGATTATTTTATTGCTGGCGGGCTTAAGCCGCTCCTTGCAATATTCTGCCCTTAATTCCCTCGCCTTTGCCGATGTGCCAGATGCTCAGCGTTCGGCGGGCACTACGTTAAGTTATATGACACAACAAATATCGCTTATGCTGGGAGTTGCCTTAAGCGTATTAATTTTAAATCTGGTGCCTGGGGTTGCCAGCCTTACACAGGTTGCCGCGCTGCCGTTTGGATGGGCGTTTGCTGCCATGGGTTTATTGGTAGTGGTGGCGTCTCTGGGGTTTTTACGATTAGCGGCGGGGGCTGGCGCGGAAGTGTCGGGGTTTGTGGCGCGCTCTTAATAGCCAGCGGCTTATTGAAATACCTAGGCGGCGAGGCTCTGGCAAGGCAAATTTTGGCTGGGCGCCCAGCCAAAATTTAACGCCGCCCACGCTTGCAAGGTAGTATTGCAACAGGCTGCTAGTAATTATTTGTTGCTTTTTTGTAACTGTGCAGCACCTTTTATTGGTGCTATACGTGATTTTCTAGCCAACCAGAAAACACCTGGCGAGTTATTGGTTGCAGCGACCTGCAGTGATGAATTGAACTCGCCGTAAGGGGGCTACTGCTTTCGCTCAATTTTTTGAAAGAAACGCCCATATTCTAACCCTCAGTCGCTCTCGCTACGGATTCAGCTGAGTTTTTTAGGATTATTTAAAACCGCCTTATAAAATTGTCATCGCGCAAATAAAAAACCCGAAGACTAGCTTCGGGTTTTTCGCAGGCAATTGTCATCGCGCAAATAAAAAACCCGAAGACTAGCTTCGGGTTTTTCGCAGGCATTACTTACGCTTTGGCTTATTGCTCCACGAACGCGCGCTCCACCACATAGTGGCCTGGGTCGCTGCCGCGCACTTCTTTAAAACCGCCTTCATTTAAAATCGCACAGAAGTCTTTCAGCATGCTGGGGCTGCCGCAAATCATAAAGCGGTCGTCTTCTAAATTGATGGGTGGCAGGCCTAAATCGGCGGTTAATTTGCCGGTTTTTAATAAATCGGTCAGGCGGCCTTGGTTGCGGAACGGTTCGCGGGTAACTGTGGGGTAATACAATAATTTTTCGCGTACTTCTTCGCCGAAGAATTCGTTATTGGGTAATTCTTCAGTGATGAACTGTTCATAGGCTAATTCACTGCAGATGCGCACGCCGTGGGTAAGGATTACCTTGTCAAACTGAGCGTAGACTTCTGGGTCTTTAATGATGCTCATAAAGGGCGCAAGGCCGGTGCCGGTGGCCAGTAACCAAAGGTTTTTGCCGGGCAATAAAAAATCGGTGGTGAGGGTGCCGGTGGTTTTGGGGTTGATGAGAATTTCATCGCCAGGTTGGATTTTTTGCAGCTGCGACGTTAATGGGCCGTCTTGTACTTTAATGCTGAAAAATTCCAAATTCTCTTCGTAATTGGCGCTGGCAATGGAGTAGGCGCGCATGAGCGGTTTGCCGCTGGGCTGCTCAAGGCCAATCATACAAAAGTGGCCATTGCGAAAACGCAGGCCCGGGTCCCGGGTGGTGGTGAAGCTAAACAGGGTGTCATTCCAGTGGTGTACGGTGAGTACACGGGCTTTTAATAAGTTGCTCATGGAGGGTACCTAGGTGAATCAAATGCAGGGCAGCGGAGGATGCGCTCGTTTGCATAAATAATACCCGTTTACTAGCATAGCGGTAAATCAACTTATACCTATAACCTTAATCGGAAATCCAGATATGCGCTTTACCCTGCGGCAGATTGAGGTGTTTCTGGCCATTGCCCATTTTGAGAATGTCTCCCGCGCCGCGAGTTACCTGGCCATGTCCCAGTCCGCCTGCTCCGGCGCCCTGATTGATTTGGAGCGGCAGTACGCCAGGCCCCTGTTTGACCGCTTGGGTAAGCGCCTGCAGTTAAACGATCGGGGGCGGCTGCTGCGGCCAAAAGCGCAGGCATTATTGGAGCAGGCCAAAAGTTTTGAAGGGGATTTGCAGCAGCAACAGGATGTGGGGCAGTTAAAGCTCGGCGCCACGCTTACCATCGGCAATTATTTGGCCGTGCCCATGATTAAAGACTTTATGGCCCGCGCCCCCAGCGCCAGGGTGAGTTTGCATGTGGCCAATACCCAAGCGGTGGTGCAGGGGTTGTTAAATTACGATTACGACCTGGGCTTAATTGAGGGGGATATTAACCACCGGGATTTAATTTTATTGCCTTGGCGCAGTGATGAATTGGTTTGTTTTGCCGTCTCTCACCACCCTTTAACTCGGCAGTTGAGCGTCAGCGATGGGGATTTAATTAATGCCCCGTGGATTTTACGGGAGCAGGGCTCCGGCACACGGCAAGCCTTTGAGCGCGCTATGCAGGGGTTGTTGCCGCAATTAAATATAGTGCTGGAGCTGGAACACACCGAAGCGATTAAAAGGGCGGTAGAAGCCGGGATGGGGATCGCCTGTTTATCGCGAATTTCCCTGGCGGATGCCTTTGCTCGCGGCAGCCTAGCGCCCATTGCCGTGCCCCAGCGGGATTTCTCCCGCCGCTTGTATGTGGCGCTGCATAAACATAAATACACCAGCCCCAGTGTTTTGCAATGGCTACAGCTGTGCGGGTTGGCGCTTTAGGTCTGTTGAAAAGGCAACCCGCTGTGGGGTTATGCGCAGATTAAATAGTTAAAAACAAACAATGTAAGCCTAGCAGCTTGTTGAAATACCTAGGCGGCGACGCCAAGAACTAGCAGGGCAGTATTTCAACAAGCTGCTAGAGTCCTCACGGAGGTTCTAGGCCGCAAGGTGTTACGAGTGGGTAAGTTCAAGCTTCGCAATACAGCTGGAATCAACCCAGCAGGGCTTTTTTGGCGGTTGTTTGTAGACAAAATTGCGCCGCGCCTCGTGGTAATAACTGTTTGGGTTATCAAAAATCGCGCGCATTTTGGCGAGTTCCTCTTGGCGGTAGTCCTCTAATGGTTTTTTCGCTTCATCTTTTTGGCGGCTATCAATTTTATGGCGCAGTATGGCGGCATGCACTTGCGGGGCTGCAAGGCTGTGGGCAAAACGCTCTAATTGATTGTGAAAGCTGTGCCAATCCTCTTGGAATAATTCATCCACCAAATGTATATCCAAGGCTTCCGCCATTAACATGGGCTGGCATTGGTGGGTAATAGCAGCGGCTAATTCACCGCCCACTCGCTTGGGCAATAAATAGGTCCAGTATTCCGAGCCAAATAAACCCATATTTTGGTAGTGAGGGTTGAGCACAACACCTTCGCGGCCAATAATTTTGTCGCAGGCCAAAGCCACAATGGCGCCACCGGCACCGGCGTTATTGCGCAGGGCGGCTAAAAATACTTGGTTGGGGCTGTGAATAATTTCTTTTACCACATCGTCGATGGCGTTGATATTGAGCCAGGATTCCAAGGCCGGGTCGGCAGCTGCTTCAATAGTATTTAAATGAATGCCATTGCTGAAAAAATTCTCCCCACCCATTAATACCACAACTTTACTAGGGCCTGCTTTTACCTCTTTAAGGCAGGCCACTAAGCGCTGGCATTGTTCGGTATTGGCTGCGCCGTTGTAAAAATCAAAATACACATAGGCGACTGTGCCTTGGTGTTCAACCCAAATATCCTTGTAGATACCCTGCTGGCCAGCAGTATTGAGCGCGCTTATTTTGTGGCTGCTAAAAATATGTTTGGCTAAGTATTCCGCCGGTAATTTTATCGGCGCAAGCCCCGCAATGGCTTTGGTTTTCGCTTGGCGGATCCAAATGGCGCCATCCACTGTGGCTTTACAGACGGCGCCGTGTTTTATGGCAATAATGTCGCCTGGTTTGCCGGTTAAATTCGGTTCAAGCACCGCGCCAAAAATATGCGCGGGCACGCCTTCAAGTTCATCTAATACACCTGGGGTGGTATCGGCGGCATTTATTTTGGCGGCAATTAAAGCGCTGGTGTCCTGTTGCCAATTAATGGCGCGATCCTGCTGTTTCATGGTGGGTAATAGGCGGCCGCGCACAGCGGGGTTGTTGTAATCCAGTGGCCGCGGCTGAAAGCTTGGGTCAGCAAAATCACTGACGGCTTTTTTAATCATATTGACTGCGGCACTACTCACTTCACGTTTGTACACAGAGGTTTTAGCCGCGCTGCGCAACGGGAAATTTGTGGTGCCCCAAATGGCACCTGCGTCCATCTCAGCATCGGCCTGTAACAGGGTTACGCCCCATTCGTCGCTTTGGGTTTGTATGGCCCAGTCTAAGGAGCTTGCCCCCCGGTCGCCTTCGATGCCTGGGTGCACAATTAAGCAGCGGTGGCTTTGCCAAATATCATCAGGGATACGGTGAGTTAAGAAAGGGCAAATAATGAGTTCCGGCTGAAATAAAGCCAGTTGTTGGCGCAGAACAGGCTCATCCATACCGTAATGTTGGTCAACCTGATGACCCATTAAAATGAGTTCGCGTAGAACACGCTGACATAATCCGCTGAATGCAGAACCGAGTATTAGAATTTTCATGGGGTTTCCTTAAATTCATCGATAGGGAGAAATGCCGGGTAACTAGGCTGTAGGAGCCGTGTTACATTTTTATTATTTTGCAAATTAGGCGCCAGGTCATGTTTTTATTGTGATGAAATTCCGTTTTGATGATCCTGGCCACTAAAGATTGGCCAGGTGAATTTAGATTAGTTTCTGGATGGGTTGCAAGCTTTATTCGTTATTTAGTATTAAATAATGGGTTATAAAATGGTAAAAAAGTGCATTTTTGACGGGGGAGTTGGCAATTATTTTGCCTAATGGGTGAATTGTCTGAATTATCGTGCGAAGTCAAGAGCCCGCTGCCGATATGTTACCGCGCAAAATAATTGGATTGAGCGGCGATTAAACGGCTTCAGTACTAGGGGAAAGGCCTTCCTCTTGTGTTAAGAGGAAGGTTGCAGGCAGCGAGGGGAAAAGCGGCGGAACGAAAGTAGCGATAAACGAAATGAGCGATAAATGAAAGTAGCGTAAAACTATAAATATGTGGCTAGGGCGAGGGCACCACCTCGTCATCCTCCGCCTCCAGCGCTTCATACATTTTGCGATTTAGTTGGCTGAGGGCGGCAATCAGGCTGAGCACCAGCAGCAACATACTAAAACAGAAAATCATCAAGCCCATTTGCATGGGTTTAATGCCTTCTAATTGGGCGAGGGTGTCTGGGTCATGGGACATAATCATGCCGTACATACCGGTGTAGTGCATACCGCATACGGCTATGCCCATCACCACGCTGGCGCCGATTAATTGCCATTGGCCGTCGAGGTTAAACGCCAACCACAAGGCCGCAGTGGCTGCGACTAACGCGATAACAATCGATAGGCTAAACCAAAACGGCTCGTAACTCATTTTACTCATGCCATTCATAGCCGCCATGCCGGTGTAGTGCATGCTGGCCACACCCAGCCCTGTAAGTACACCAGCAACAATCAGGCGCGCAGTGGATTTATCCGCGGTACCCACCACCCAGATGCCCAAGCCAACCACTACTACGGCAATGGCCAGGGATGCCAGCGTGAGGGGGCCGTTGTAGGAAACGGGAATGCCCATGTCGTAGGCGAGCATGCCGATAAAATGCATGGTCCAAATGGCGCCGCCGCCGAGGGCAAAGGCGGCGGCGATAATCCAGGGTAGTTTGCCGGCTGAATCGCTGCTGCGCACCGCTCGGATAAGAGTGAGGGCCACAAATGAACCGAAGACAGAGACGAGAAAAGATAGGGCCACGAGGAACAAATTGTAGGAAGGTTCGCTGTGCATAAGGACGCCTGGAGAGAAATGAAAAAGGACGGAGTTATTAACAAATCAACCAATATTAGCACGCTGGATTGCGCAGCCTGATGCATTCCCTGGGATGAGTTTTAGCCGCTGCACACTGTAACTGTACGGCAACTTTAACCGTAACTATTAACCGGGCGGCAAAATAGATCGTCCTGATCTATTTTGCCTTCGCCGCACTAAACCTACGAAAATGCGCGGA
>DAOQGS010000006.1:0-18686 GCA_035338675.1 Cellvibrionaceae bacterium | reverse complement strand
GCGCTCTTTCAAATAAGGGTGGGGTAGCTGTAAGCGCGGGTTATCTAAGCATAAGGAGCCGTAGAGCAACAGGTCCAAATCCAGTGTGCGCGGGCCCCAATGCAGGCTGCGGGTGCGCCCTTGCTGCGCTTCAATGGCCTGCAGGGCATCTAATAAATCCAGCGGCGCAAGCTCTGTGCTAAAGGTGGCGCAGGCATTGATGTAATCAGGCTGAGCAGGCCCCACGGCTTTGCTTTGGTAAAAAGGTGAGCATAAAAAATCGTCCGCGGGGGCGAGCTGCTTTAAAGCCTTGCAGGCTTGAGTTAGTTGTGCGATGGGTGCTTGCAGGTTGCTGCCCAGGCCGATGTAGACACGGGTGAAACTCATTCCGTGTCGTCCTGGGCAGCCTCTGGGCTTGCGCCGGAGCCGCGTTTTTTCGGGCGGCGCTTGCGGGTTTTACGTTTGCCGGGGCTTTCTAGTCCTTTCACCATTTCTTCGCGGCTGGCGCTATCGGCATTTTGAAACTGTGTCCACCAGTGCCCCAAACCGTCCAAGTTTTCCCCGGCCTCTTCGCGCAGCAGGAGGAAATCATAGGCCGCGCGAAAACGCGGGTGCTCAAGTAGGCCGAAGGCTTTACCGCCATCGCGCTTAGGTAGGCGCCACTGCAGGGCCCAAATCTCCCGCAGGGGAATTAAAAAACGCTTGGGGATCGCCGTGCGCGATAGCTGCTTGGCGATTACATCGGAACCGGCTTTTTGCAGCGCATCCTGGGGCGAAACCCCTTGGCTTTGGAGCTTTTTCACCGCGTGTTGCAGGGGCAGCCAGAGGAAAACGGCGTAGATAAAAGCGGGGGTCACCCGCAGGTCACTGCGGATACGCTTATCGGTATTGATCACCACGCGCTCGGCAATGGCTTCGCTGATGGGGTCTTGGGTTTTCAGCACCTCTTCAGTGCCGGGGAAGAGGTAATAAAACAGGTCGTATTGGCGCAGCAGGTGAAAACATGCGGTGGCACTGCCGCTTAAAAAAAGTTTTAGCACTTCCTCGAACATGCGCGCAGGCGGAATGTGCGCCAGCAGTGGTGCTAAGGCGCTAATGGGGCGCTCAGAGCTTGCCTCCAAGCGAAAGCCCAACTTAGCGGCAAAGCGCACCGCGCGCAGCATACGCACCGGATCCTCCCGGTAGCGCGCTTCCGCCTCGCCAATAATGCGCAGCTGCCGTTGTTTTAGGTCTTCTATGCCCTCTGCAAAATCAATAATTTGGCGGGTGTTTGGGTCTAGGTAGAGGGCGTTAACGGTGAAGTCGCGGCGGAACGCATCGGATTCAAGATCGCCGTACACATTATCCAGCAACAGCAAACCGTGGTCAGATTGTTTTGCGTCTTTAGCGTTACTGGATTCCTGGTGGTGGGCGCGAAAGGTGGTGACTTCGATAATTTCCCGCCCGAAACGCACATGCACAATGCGAAACCGGCGGCCGATGATGAGGGCAGAGCGGAATACTTGGCGAACCTGCTCAGGGGTTGCGTTGGTGGCCACATCAAAGTCTTTGGGCTTTAAATTCAGCAGTAAATCCCGTACGCCGCCGCCAACTATATAAGCGGAATAGCCAGCTGATTGCAGCATATCCACCACTTTGATGGCATTGCGGCTGACCCGGTTTAAGTCGATCTGCAATTGATCCACGCTGTATTGGGCAGGGCCTTTGCTGCCTTTTTTGCCGGTAATAAATTTAATAATGCGATTGAGCATGGGTCTTCAGCAGGCCTTGTGCCAAGATTTGGGGCGTGAAGTCTACCATGGGCATGGGCCAAAATTCACGGCTGGCCGCCTTTGGGCTCCACAAACGAAAGCGGGAAGGCTTGTGGCCTTCCCGCTGGAATCTCGCTTGTTATTGTGTAATGAAGGACATCTCCGTGTCCCCGATACCGTTGCTGTGTCGCAATGCCCGCTCCGGGGATCATTCTTCTTTTTTATTATTTATTGTTGTTATGTTTGGTTAAATTTCAGTTTCTTATTATTTATTGTTCTTATTAGTTATCGAGTTGGTTTTTATTATTCTTTATTGTTGTTATTGTACCTAAGCAATAGCAGGCGGGGTGCCATAAAAAAAAAGCCCATGAAAATCAAATGTATATGACTTTCATGGGCCGCTGATATTCGGATTTGATCTAGGTTTTCGTTACCTTATGTGCCGATAACTGTTACTGACGGCCTTAGCGGGTAACAGTTCCCCACCCGGTAACAGAAATGTGTGGCCCATCACGTATGCTGGCACCCATTTCCGTCTGGTTTCACCTCATTCATTTATCTGTCAATTATCCTAAAAAACCTAGTTGAACCCTTGGCGAGCATGCCCCAGGCGGCTGCAGTGGGCTTAGGTTTGTGTCGTGCCGTGCCATTAGTCTTAAGGCCAGCGCCTAATGCGGCTACACTGTGCGCCCACCTATTGAGAGACTGCGGCGCCTATGTTTAAGAAGCTCCACCTGACCAAAATTACCGACACTCTGGATATTTTGCAGGCGCGGATTAGCGAGCGCTTTGCCGACTGCGGCCTGTTAAATGTATGTGTGGAGCTCAATGCCATTGCCCGCGCCAGCGAGGCGCGCATTACCTGGATTACACGGCCCAATCGCTCGATTCGAGTCGGGGTTGCTTGTGTGATTATGGGGGGGGTGATGTCTGGGTTGATGGGTTTTCACTGGGTGAAATTGCAACCATCAGTGCCGAGTTTTGGTGAGTTCGTTCAGTTGACCGAGGCATTTTTAAATACGCTGGTTTTAGTAGGGGCGAGTTTATTTTTCCTGGTGTCGCTGGAGTCGCGTATTAAGCGCTCGCGCACCTTAAAAGCGCTGCATGAATTGCGTGCAATTGCCCATGTTATCGATATGCATCAGCTCACTAAGGATCCTGTTATCAGTTACAGCGTTGGCGAGCAACCCACACCATCTTCGCCTAAGCGGCAATTAAATGCCTTTGAATTGCGCCGTTACCTCGATTACTGCGCGGAAATGTTATCCCTTGTGGGCAAAACTGCGGCACTTTATTCCCAGCAAATGCCGGATGCTGAAATTGTCTCCGCTGCCAATGATGTGGAAATACTCTGTGCGAGCATGAGCCATAAAATTTGGCAAAAAATTATGATTATCCACGCGGATCAGCAGCGGCGCGCCCTATGACTCCTTTTAAGCCTCCGCCAATTAACGCTTCTGTAGCTAGCCCCTGTGTTCGCCAGTGTTGTTTAAATGCGCAGGATATGTGCGTAGGCTGCGGGCGGTATTTGGCGGAAATTACCGGTTGGTTGAATTTCACCGCTGCAGAGAAAATGACAGTTGTTCACAATGCACAGCAGCGGCTAAAAGATGCAGCCAATAAAAAGCCGCCTGGTTAATACAATATTTATCGAATAATTTAGATGCCGAATTCTGGAGTGATTTAATGGCTAATTCTTTGCTGTTTGCTGGGATAGAAGCAGGGGGTACAAAAATTAATTGTGTGGTCGGTTGGGCAGGGGGCGATATTGTCCACCAACAACAATTTCCCACCGATAAGCCCAGCGCCGTATTGCCGCACCTGCAGAGTTATTTTTTGACGCAAAGCCATAAATACGGTGCCATTGCGGCGCTGGGGATAGGCAGTTTTGGCCCCCTGCAATTAGATGCAACGGCTGCGGATTACGGCTGTATTTGGGCTACACCTAAAGCGGGCTGGGGTGGGTTTAATTGGCTAAGGTTTTGGCGCGATGCCCTGCGGGTGCCAGTGGCGCTGCAAACCGATGTCAACGCCGCCTTGATCGCTGAGCAGGCCCTGGGCCACGCGCGGGGTTTGCGCCATGCGGTGTATGTCACTGTGGGCACCGGCATAGGTGGCGGCATTATGCTGGATGGGAAGATTCTGCAGGGGGCAAGCCACCCGGAGCTTGGCCATATGGCGGTGAAACGGCGCGCCGATGATATCTTTGCCGGTGTGTGTCCCTTCCATGGCGATTGTTTAGAGGGGGTCGCCTCGGGACCTGCGCTGAGCAAACGCTGGATGATGCCCGCCCAGCAGTTGCCTGCCGATCATCCCGCTTGGGATTTACAAGCATTTTATTTGGCGCAGCTGTGCGTCAACGTCACACTCTGTTATGGCCCTGAGCGCATTGTGATAGGTGGCGGCGTTGCCGCCCAGGGGCAAATGATGGCGCTGCTGCGCAAGGAGTTTGTGCGGCAAATTAATGGTTATTGCCGGCCTGAATTGATCACGGCAGTGGAGGCCTATATTCAGCGCAGTGGCCTAGGCGGCAATGCCGGGCAAATCGGCAGTTTATTGTTGGCCGAGGCAATCTACCGGGAGCAGAGCGGGCTTTAGCTGCGGGTTAAATTGAGCACAGCAGCCAGAGTGGCTATAATCCCCGGCTTTTGACTGGCGGCACATCTATGACCGAGCAAGCTAAATCCGCGCGCATTGCCTGCGTCAACCGTAACACTTTGGAAACCCAAATCCAGGTGGCTCTCAATCTCGATGGCACCGGCAAAGGTGAATTCGCAACGGGTGTGCCTTTTCTTGAGCACATGATGGATCAAATCGCTCGTCACGGCATGATTGATCTTAAAGTGGACTGCCGGGGTGATACCCATATTGATGACCACCACAGTGTGGAAGATATAGGCATAACCATCGGCCAGGCGATCAGCCAGGCGGTGGGGGATAAACGCGGTATCCGCCGCTACGGACATGCCTATGTACCGCTTGATGAGGCTTTATCCCGGGTAGTGATCGATTTCTCCGGTCGGCCCGGTTTAATCATGCACATTCCTTTTACCCAAAAACGCATTGGCCAATTCGACACCGAATTATTTTGGGAATTTTTTCAGGGCTTTGTAAACCACGCCGGCGTCACACTGCATATTGATAGTCTGCGTGGCCACAACGCGCATCATCAAATTGAAACAGTATTTAAAGCCTTTGGCCGCGCTTTGCGCATGGCTCTGGAGTGGGATGAACGCTTAGGTAATGCCATGCCCAGTACAAAAGGATCTCTGTAATGGCGCAGGTAGCAATAATTGATTACGGCATGGGCAATTTGCACTCTGTCGCCAGTGCTTTGCATTTAGTAAGCCCCGCCAGTGAAATTGTTATTACGGCTGATCCTGCCGTTATCGCCAATGCCGAGCGGATTATTTTTCCGGGCGTCGGCGCTATGCGCGATTGTATGGGGGAAATAAAACGGCTTCATTTAGATGCTTGCCTGCAACAAGCGCTGGATGCAGGTAAACCGACTTTAGCCATTTGCGTGGGCATGCAAGCGCTGTTGGCCTCATCGGAAGAAAATGGTGGTGTGCCCTGTTTAAATATGCTGCCAGGCGCTGTATACGGTTTTAACCAGGATTCCCGTTTTAAACAGATAAACGACACTTTGCAGGGGCCGCAGCGATTAAAAGTGCCGCATATGGGCTGGAATCAGGTAGTGCACACTCAGTCTCACCCCCTTTGGCAGGGTATTGCCGATAACAGCCGTTTTTATTTTGTGCACAGTTATTTTGTGCAAACATCTGATGAATCGCTCGTCGCCGGTAGGGCCACCCATGGTATTCCTGTGGTGGCCGCATTGGCACGGCGCAATTTGTTTGCCGTGCAATTCCACCCGGAAAAAAGCCACCAAGCGGGCTTGACCTTGTTAAACAATTTTATGCACTGGCAGCCGTAATTCGCACCGCGAACTAGTGCCTGCGCATCTTTTTTATTTTTATTTGAGTATCCCATGTTAATTATTCCAGCCATAGATTTAAAAGACGGCCAGTGCGTGCGCTTGCGCCAGGGCTTAATGGATGACTCCACTGTATTTTCTAACGATCCGGTCGCTATGGCGGCCCGCTGGGTGGCCGAGGGTGCGCGCCGTTTGCATCTGGTGGATTTAAATGGCGCTTTTGAAGGCGCGCCCGTCAACGGCGATGTAGTCACACAAATCGCCCGCGCTTATCCAAATTTACCTATACAAATCGGCGGCGGCATCCGCAGTTTGGCCACCATTGAGCATTATTTGGCGGCGGGAGTGCAGTACGTGATTCTCGGCACTAAAGCGGTAAAAGAACCTGCGTTTGTCAAAGAAGCCTGTAGTGCATTTGCGGGCCACATAATTGTTGGCTTGGATGCAAAAAAAGGTTTGGTGGCCACCGATGGTTGGGCAGAAGTATCCAGCGTTAAAGCTACGGATCTTGCCAAGCAATTTGAAAGCGATGGCGTTAGTGCAATTGTGTATACGGATATCGACCGCGACGGCATGATGCAGGGGGTTAATATCGAGGCGACTGTGCAAATGGCGCAGGCTTCTAGTTTGCCGATTATTGCCAGTGGCGGCGTAACTAACCTTGGCGATATCGAACAATTATTGCGTGTAGCATCCCACGGAATTTGCGGCGCCATTACTGGCCGCGCTATTTATGAAGGCACTTTGGATTTGGCCGCCGCACAACGTTACTGCGACCAAAACGCTTAAATTTTACTGCAGAATTTCCTATGGCACTGGCGAAACGCATTATTCCCTGTTTGGATGTAGATAAGGGCCGCGTCGTAAAAGGCGTACAATTTTTGGATATTCGCGATGCGGGTGATCCTGTTGAAATTGCTAAAAAATATAATGAACAGGGGGCGGATGAAATAACCTTTTTGGATATTACCGCCAGCCACGAGGCCCGCGATACCACCGTGCATACCGTGGAAGCCATTGCCGCTGAAGTGTTTATTCCGCTCACCGTCGGCGGCGGTATCCGCACTTTGGATGATATTCGGCGCATGTTAAATGCAGGGGCCGATAAGGTATCCATTAACTCCGCCGCCGTATTTAACCCGCCATTTGTGCAAGAAGCTGCCGAAAAATTTGGCTCTCAATGTATTGTAGTGGCCATAGACTGCAAAAAAGTCAGCGGGCCAGGTGAGTTAGACCGCTGGGAAATTTTTACCCACGGCGGCCGCAAGCCCACCGGTTTGGATGCGGTTGAGTGGGCAGTGCGTATGACAGAATTTGGTGCTGGGGAAATTTTATTAACCAGCATGGATCAGGACGGTATGAAACGCGGCTTTGATTTGGGCATTACCCGCGCTATTGCCGATGCGGTGGCGGTTCCTGTTATTGCCTCGGGCGGCGTGGGTAATTTGCAGCATTTAGTGGATGGCATAGTGCAAGGCGGCGCCGATGCCGTATTGGCTGCGAGTATTTTTCACTTTGGTGAATATACAGTGCCGCAGGCCAAAGCCTTTATGAAGGCCCAGGGTATTGAAGTTAGGGACTAACACAGGATCGAAGTTTTTTAATAAATAACCCAGCTTCGGCTGGGTTATTTATTTGAGCTACAGGTGACTAATTAGGGAGTTTTTTATTGTTTATGGTTACCATTTGCTCAGTCAGTTGCTATAAAAGTGTTAGATTGATTAAAACATAAGGGGAATTGTTTATGTCGGTAGTCAAACAAGGAGCGATTGATGCCTCCTATATGCCTGCGCTCACGGGGGTGAGATTTTTCGCCATTGTGCATATTTTCTGTTTTCACCTCTGGGTGATATTTGCCATGCCGAAAGAGGAACAGTTTAAAACCTTGCTCAGCGATATGGCGCAGTTACCTAAAACACTGCAGACATTTTTAGCTAATGGCTGGATGTCTACCAGTTTTTTCTTTTTGTTATCGGGGTTTATTCTGGCTTTTATTTATTGGGCGCCGGATGGACAACTTGCTATGCCCAAAAAGAAATTTTGGTTGCTGCGCATAACGCGTATTTACCCGATTCACATACTGTTAGTGTTGTTAACCATTGCCTTAACCGCTGGCTACCAAATATCCCAGGGAGCGAGTGTACCGCTGTTAATTTCCAGTGCCATCGCCACCCTTACATTGACACAAGCCTGGAATCCCAATTGGGTTCCCGTGTGGAGCTGGCCAACTTGGACTGTTTCCGCCCTGGTATTTTTGTACGCGCTTATGCCGTATTTAATGCCTAGGCTGGCGGTTTTATCGCGGCGCTCCATGGTGGCTTTATTGGCGGCGCTGCCGTTTATTTCTCTAATACCTACCTGTATCTATGCGCTGTATTTTCCTGTCGGGTCTAAACCTGAGCAGTTTTGGCAGATTTTTGTGGGCTCTACCCCTGTATTTTGGTTGGCGCATTTTGTGGCGGGCATGTTGCTTACACGCATTTTTGGTTTGTCGAGGTTTAATACCCTAGGCATTTCATCTGCAAAGAAAAACCTTGCCTGGGGTGATGGGGCGTTTCTAGCGGTAATAGCTATTGGCTGTATACCGGATATTGCTGAGCCCTATAAATATTTTTTACGCCACGGCCTGATGATGCCGCTTTATATGCTGATTATTGTTGACCTTGCCCGCGGGAATGGGCTGATCGCACGCCTATTATCGTTTCGCGTAATGAGTTTTTTAGGTGAAACCGGTTTTTCGATTTTTATTTGGCAAAATATGGTGATGATTATTTGCTGGATTGCCGTTATGGCGAACCCAGCCCTTGGCGCCCATCAATTTAAGTGGGCTTTGGTGGGGATAGTGTTGTTGGGGGTTGTAAGTACTTATGCTTTTGAAAAGCCATTTTCTAAATGGTTGCGGCAGCGCTTAAGGCACTGATCCATTATTGGATGAAAAGTGCTGCGGGCTTTATTCCTGAGCTCGCCAAAGTAATATGCAGTGGAAGTGATTGCTCAAGATCTCTTGCTGCAGGATGATCGGTGGAGTGAATAGTATTTAGCCCTAGGTGAATTTCCAATATTTTAGCTGTGTTGCTAGTGGCGGGTGCGTCAATTCATTGATTGGCAGTTTAGGTCTATATCTTCCGGTTGATTAGAATTACACAGATTTGTTGCTTTTTGATAGCTATGCGGGCAGGTATGCCTCTGTACTTACCGCCGGAGCATGCTAGTAAATATTTAAAATATATACGATTCAATCCTGATTAAAGTGCCCAAGGTCATAATGGGCCAATAACTAGGTGCATGTATTGGAGTTGTCCGTGTACAAGCAACTTCGCGCTTAGTTCATTAAGAATGCTTGCTGTTTTATGCTTGTAAGGGGGTTTTCCGTTTGTTGTTAGTTTGCTTGCGGAGTCTAATAAGTTCGTATTGCGCCAATATTGGGACCAAAAAAAAGCCGGTGTTTCCACCGGCTTTAATTCCCACTAACTCAAATTAGTTATCAACTACTGGCCCAGTTTGTGGTTGAGCGGCAGTCAATGGAAGCTCACTAAGCACTTTAGTGTTTAGATCGATCTCGTAAATAGCATCGCCCACCGCATCACCAATGTAGAGCTTTTTCTTAGCGTTATCGATGCGTAGATCTGAGTAATCTGCGATGGTGATACCACCTTTGATTTCTCCCATATCACTTAGAGCACCCGTGCTCACGTTAATAGCCTTCAGCTTGCTCGCTATCAGAGAACTTTTATTCTCTGCAACATAAAGCATGCCTTCAGTATTGGCGATAGCCATATTGGAAATATCGGCTCCAACCTGGACTTCAAATTTCTTCGAGCCGTCTGCTTCAGAGTAGCCTTGAATTACTGTTACCTTAGAATCACCTACCGAGCGTTCGTCGGCAATTACGAAGGTTTTGCTGGTTCGGTGGAAGTTAAAGTGTCGGTATGTGCCTTTAACTGCGTCTGCTGGCAAGTCCCTTAAAAAGGTTGTTGCTGCAGCTTCGCTATTGGTTGTGGAAGTCTTGCCGTTCGGGAACGCTGGTGTATCAGCTGTGCTTGACGATGCGGTCGCTACTGAGTAAACGCTGTATTTATCAGACGCTTTGGATAGAACTAACAGCCGCTTATTGGTGGAGTCAAAGGTAATATTGATGGGGCTGGGCAATGCGCCGCCGTAGTAGTCGGCAGGGCTTGATTTGGCTATGCCTGCAGCCACCAGCTGATTGCCATTAACCACTGTGTAAGCGTGTTGGTTAGTCGAGTTAAAGTCGAACAGAATGTTTTCGCCCTTCAACTGGGAGTTGGTCAAGTAGTCTTCCCAAACGGCAAAACCAGAAGTTGGGTTTAAACCGACTTTAGCGATGCGGGTCGCGATTGGGTCAAATACCATTGCGTATACACCTGGGTTAATACCCAAGAGGTAAGGCTTAAGCGGATCCGATTTGTTGAGGTATTTAACGGTTTGCTTAGTGGTTTTGCCGTTCACATTGGCAACAATCTCAACGCTCTTACCACCTTTAGGAACGCTAATAACACCTTTCCAGCGGGTTTCGCTCTCAGCAGCCAAGGTTACTCCGTCAGCGGTAACGGTGGCATTGCCCACCACTGCGCCACCGTATACTTCGTCTGTCAGGTCAACTACCACAGTGACTTGGGCGGTAGCACCCTTACCTACGTTGGCTCCAGCTTGTGGTGAAACCAGTTTTAATGCCGGGGTGCTTGAGACTGCGCCTGACGAGCTGCTTGAGCTTGAACTAGAAGAGCTGCTTGAGCTTGAGCTAGAAGAACTGCTTGAGCTAGAACTAGAAGAACTGCTTGAGCTTGAACTAGAAGAACTGCTTGAGCTAGAACTAGAAGAACTGCTTGAGCTAGATGAACTTGACGAGCTGCTTGGAATTACGCCGCCAGTAGAGCTGCTAGAACTTGAAGATGAGCTTGAACTTGAAGAAGAACTTGAGCTTGACGAGGAGCTAGAGCTCGAACTAGAGCTTGAGCTTGATGAGCTAGTTGCACAGGCGCGGGGCGATGCGTCACCAATGACCTCAAGTGAGTCGATATTAGGTAATCCTAAGGATGTGGTTGAACGCAGCTCGATGCTGTGAATCCCTGGTTTCAGCTGAATGGCTACATCTTCAAGTTGCCATTGATTGGCTGAACTGCCAGCTTTGCCTACGAAGCTGCCTGCTTTTACGCCATCAACATAAACGTCCCCAGTCAAGTTCTGCGCACTGCTGTGGTTGTAGCGAACACGCAAGCCATAAATGCCCGGGTCCACGGCATTGATACGATAGGTAACTTTGCTGGACGCACTGTTGGTGAAATCCAAATACCCTGCATCGCGATAGCCTGCGACGGAGGTAGCGATTACGCCATCAAATGAACACAAGCCGTCTTGGTTCTCTGAGATGGTGATAGATACTGCAGGATTAGTGGCAAAACCCGAGCTTGAAGACGAGCTGGATGAGCTTGAAGACGAGCTAGAGGAGGAAGATGAGCTGGGCTTGGTGGAGCCTGAGCTGGAGGAGCTTGAAGAGGAAGCAGTAATTTTTTCGGATGGTACAAAACAGCCCGTCAGCGATGCAGATAGAACGGCAAGCGCCAGAGGTTTGATAATCATGTGGTTAACGGACATAGGTCCTCCAAGCAGTTGTTATTATCGGTACCGGAATCAACCCAACACCATGTACGAAAAGTATTGGCACTAAGCCGCGGCCGACATCCAGATCAGGCCTTACAAGTAAAATCTAGGTTTATCAGACTTAACCTGGCTTTTTGCTCTTAGGCCTATTCTATCCTAAGCCGAATCCTTAAAAAGAGACCTAGTTTGATAGCTGAAGGATTGAGCGGTGATTAATCAGCATTATTCATGCGGCCCAGTTCACATTTATTACATCTGCTCGTATTTCCCCCAATTATGGGGCAATCTCTCTGAGGAAGACCCAGGGAGCAGGAGCGGATTTGTCAGTGGATTAAATTGGGTGAGAAATCTCTGGGGCAGCTTGTGTATGAGGTGATTATTTTTCTCAGCGCGCCTTTTATCAGCCGTCAAACCATTTCAATGAGGATTTTTGGAGTGTAAAAACCGCTGTTAAAACCCGTGGTGAACCTTCACTCACAAATCTGAGGCGGCCAGCGATGCCTGGCGAACATTAATCGCCAATAGGGTGCTGCGCAGGGCCTGGTAAATGGGTGGTTTTAATAAAAATATTAAGACGTTTCTACGCTGCTAATTGCAGGGGGTTTCTGCGATTTTGGCAATAGCCATTAAAACGCATGCTCAGTTATTTCCGCTGATCTTGCGCGCCCAGCTAGGGCGGTGGGATTTTTCGCGGCGACACTGCGCGCCATTAACAATAAACCGGCCCAATCCATATTCGTTATATCTTCTTCTAAATGCTTAAGGTTGAGCGATTGAAGAAATTCATAAGGATTCTGTACGAATAATTGCCGCTGTTTTGCGTTGCAAAAAATTTCCGCGAGTAAGTACTCAATCCGTTTGTTATCGCTCTGTGTGCTTATCGACCGCGTTGTTAATGGCGATGCATGGCGTTGAATTAATGTGGGTGCGTTTTGGCGGCCGCGTGCGACGGCGAGTTTGGCTTGAGCTAATTGTGCCAACAGCTTATCCATCGCAGGGTAGTTGCCATCGCGCTCGATAATGACCGTAAGGTTCTGTGGCGCCTGTGCCGCTACCCTGGTTAAGAGCTCAAAAACTTCCGGCAGAATATCGTTGCGGTGATCATCCAAAAAGCGCCGCTGGGTGGTAGCCTGCCAGGGAATATCCACCCAGGTGCCGCCGCTTAAATGCACGGTGTGAACCTGTGCCAGCGGCAACTTAAGTAGGTGATCAATCGGGTTTTCACCGCGATTTACCGCATTGGCGTAGAGGTTTTCTAAATCCAATAAAAATGGTGCGCCGGACTGTTGCAGAATCTGCCCGAGCCATTGGCTCTCGGTTAAATCACTGCCCAGTGGCGTAATTAGGCTGGGAATATTTTCCACGAGTAATGGCCGCGCGCAGAGGCTCTGAACTGCGCGAATATGCTCGCAAGCCTGCTCGATACTGGCGCCGTTGCGCGGTGGGGCGGCTAAATGGCCAATTTCAATTGACGCGCTGTTGTGTGGGTTGGATGTGCCGTCGGTTTTTACGGCCACTGCACGCACAAAAGCTAAATGTTCGGAGACAGTTTCGGCCTTTAGTTCATCGCTCAGGCGCGCGAGGTTTTCAATGCG
Source organism: Cellvibrionaceae bacterium (assembly GCA_035338675.1). Taxonomy (GTDB): domain Bacteria; phylum Pseudomonadota; class Gammaproteobacteria; order Pseudomonadales; family Cellvibrionaceae; genus CAMCXE01. Next base: position 5,802 of record DAOQGS010000006.1, on the reverse strand, counting down.
CCATGGGGGCGGCGGTGTGCTCCCAGCCAGGCCTAAACTCACGCCGTGCAGGGTGATGGGAATGTGTTTGCTTAAATACTGCAGGGCGCGCTGTTGTTGGAGCGGCAGGTGGGCATATTGCTCGGCTATGATTTCTAGGCAATCCAATTGCTCTAACGAACTGAGAATTCCCGCTGCGAGCGGGCCCCGCCAGCCCAAGCCGAAGCGATCCTCAGCTGCCACAGCCGCCACAACCACCGCCCCCACAACTGCTCGAGCTGTCTGAACTGCTGCAGCTGCTACTGCAGGAGCTGCCACTGCTGCTGCCGCCGTCACTGGATGACCCTGATGAATCGACTACGGGGGGCATAATCGAGCGCAGATGGGGAAAGTACTCGAGGCTGAGACCTGCCAAGCCAAATAGTGCAGCGGCTAGAGTGGCTTCTTGGGTAAAGCCGCCGGGTTTTAATTCCTGCATGCGGCCGTGTAATTGCGCTAATAAGCCGCGCATTATTGTCAGGGTCGCTTCACCATCAGCGGTAAGCCTAGGCGCGCGGCTTAAGCTGATCACCAGCATAAAAATAAACATCAAAACAATCAGCCACTGAATATTGTGATGCCCATGGGCCAGGGCAAGTGTGATTTTTATAGCCCCTACGGCAGCTAAAAAAGCCAAGCAGATTAATTTAAACGGCGTAAAAAATGTGCCGCCGGCAATAAGGCCACGGTGCAGTAAATCTGCCTTAATGGCGCTGAGCGCCACTTTTACTTTGTTATCGCGCTGGGCGGCAAAAAGCTTTTGGGCACCTGAAGATGCGTATTGAATCAGTGCGTGTTCAAGCGGGTGGGATACCTGCTTGGTGTCTTGAGAGCGGCTGCTAATCTGGCCTGCGTCATTTGTCGTCATTAAGCCGCGATCAATTAAATTAAAGGCGCAAATGCTCAGGCAGTGCTGCTGCCCCTGATTAAGATAGGCTAAAGCGTAGGGCGCATTAAAAAATGTATGGGCCTGGTCGGCGCCCGAAGTAACACCTTGGCGGCGTAATTGCCATGTATTTAATAGCACCAGGGCAATGCCGAATAAACTATAAAAGCCTAGAAATTGCGGGCCGGGGAGGTCAAATGGAAACATTATTGGCCTCCGTGAGTATGCAATTCGGTCACTAAAAAGCGCGCAATTTCCTGCAGCGCATTAAAATAACTTTTCGCGCAGCCTTCCGGTAAAGCCTCGGTTTCCCGTGCGGTAGATAGGCCGTGGATGGCATCACTCCAGGCGGAATTATGGGCGGTGAGGTTAATGAGTGCCGCCTTGCCGTCCATCCAATTGCCACTGCGAATTAAGTGCACCGCGGCGGCGCTGGAGCGCAGTGGTGCGGCTGCTGTCGCGATGAGTTTAATCAGTTGCTCTTCGCGGCTGTGGGCCAATAAAAATTGCTCGCGGCTGCGCAGTTGAAAATTAATCAGCATTTGTTGGGCGGAGTGCGCCAACTGCGGCAGTTTTATGTCGATGGCGGCAAGGGTGTCACTGCCAAGCACAAGGCGGTGGCGCGCTTTAATATCGGCGAATTTTGCCGTAAAACAGTCGGCGGTCTGTTGTAATTCCTGTGTTTCAACAAACATAACGTGCAGTTGAATCCCCGCGCGGGCCTGCCGTAAGGCAGGTTGCAAAGCCGTGTGTGCCAGGGCGCAAAATTGGCTGAGCACCACGAGCACATTCACATCGGATTGGGGGCGCAGCTTGTCTTCGGCGGCGGAGCCAAATAAATAGAGGCTTACTAAGGTCGCGCCAAAACACTGTTCGGCGGCGCTGATAAATTCTTTGATGTGAAATTCGTGTAGCTGGGAGGGCATAATAAATCCTTCTGGCGGGTGAACAGTACAATTGTTAACTGCGAAAAATTAGAGTGAATATTTAAACCTAAAAACCGTAGTTCAACTCTACTATGGCCGCCTAATGCTTGAATCTGCACGCTTTTTTGTCAAAATTTGACTCACCCTAGTGGTGACTACTGCTTTCGCCAAATTTTGACAAAAAAGGCGCTCATATTCAGCGCCTTAGGCACCCTCGCTACGAGTTCAACTGCGGCTTTTAGGTTAAAAGCGCCAATAGGTGCGCGAGAACATAACCAAAATAGGGAATACTTCCAGCCGCCCTAATAACATGGCGGCACACATCAGCCATTTGGCGGTGTCGGTTAAGCCTGCAAAATTCACGGCGGTATCGCCATAGCCAATGCCCATATTATTAATGCAGGCCGATACAGTCCCGAAGGCGGTTTGAATATCATTGCCGCACATCATCAGCGCCACTACAAAGACTACGCTGATAAAAATATACAAAAATGCAAATGACCAGACGGATTGCATCATGCGGTCGGAGACGATGTGGGTATTAATTTTGGTGGGGAAAATACCATTGGTGTGAATCAGCTGTTTAATTTCTTGGTGAGTTTGCCGATAACACAAGAGTACCCGCATGACTTTAATGCCGCCACAGGTGGAGCCCACGCAGCCGCCGATGTAGCTGGACAACATTAAAAATATGGCGATGTGCGCAGGCCAATTGGGGTAGTCTGCGGTGGTCAGGCCGTTATCAGTCATGACCGACATGGACTGAAAAAACCCATGCACGATGCATTCGATCATTGGAAAACGGCCGCAGCGCCAAAGCTCGATAATAGTAAATGCAGCAACCCCCAGCGCGATAAGCGCATAGGCTTTTAATTCAGGATCTTTAAAAAGCGGCATCACACTGCGTGCAATCGTCAGGCGGTAATAGAGCGCAAAGTTGATACCCGATAAAAACGAAAATACGCCCGCGACAACTTCCACCCATAAATTATTGTAAAAACCTAAGCCCGCATCATGGGTGGCAAAGCCGCCCAGGGCCACGGTGGAGAGCGAGTAACAAAAGGAGTCAAACCAATTTAAACCGGCCACTTTAAATGACAGTGCGGCCGCAAGGGCGAGGCCTGAGTACACCATCCAGAGTTGTTTGGCGGTGTCGGCCAAGCGGGGGCTGAGTTTATCTTCCCGCAATGGGCCTACGGATTCGGATTGATAGAGCTTGGAGCCGCCCACCCCAAGCAGCGGCAATATGGCCAAGGCCAACACGATAATTCCCAAGCCGCCCAAGAAATTTAATTGCGCGCGATAAAATAAAATGGCGTGGGGCAGGTTATCCACGTGGGGCATGATGGTGCCGCCTGTGGTGGTGATGCCGGAAATACTCTCGAAAAACGCGTCCGCTACACTGGCTTTGACGGAATTATCCAATACAAATGGCAGCGCACTGACCACGGAAAATACCAGCCAAAATAACACTACCACTAAAAAACCATCCCGCGAGGAGAGCTTAGTGTTGCCCCGACGGGTGAGTTGCCAGCCGGTAATGCCGATACTAAACGCGAGTACAAAGGTGGTGAAAAAACCGTTGAAGTCGCCGTCCTCGTAGGCGACGTTGATGAGGATCGGGCCGAACATAGACACGCTATAGAGGATTAACAGCACGCTGCACAGATGGACAATCGGGAAAAGGCGCATGGAGGGGCTCGGCACTCGGACGGCGTGAATGGTAATTACAGCGGGGTAGAAAATCCAGCGCTGATCCGCAGGCGCCCCCCAGGCAGCGTTCCTAAGTTCAAGCACAGTTTTTAGGCTGATGCGTGTTCTTCAAAAACCCAGGTGAGAGATGTGTTCGCAAGCGCTGGGGCGTGGCAATGGTGCGCAGGCCGCTCGTTCATTCAGCTGTATAAAGACTGTCGAGTATCGGGTTTGCGGCGGTTTGCAGGGGGCTTAGTTGATCTGTTCTTTTATCGGTGTTGCTGGCGGCGTGCACGGCATATGTGGTCTAACCTTAGAGATGTGTTACGAGGTAGGTGTGCTGCATGAGTGAGCCGTCAATGGTGAGTTTTAGCGAGTTAGAGCTCAGCTTTGGATATGAGCTGTTTCTAATTCCAGACCTAAACAACAAGCAGCAGTTGTTTGATTGCGTTTTAGCAGGCTGTATTCCGGAAGAGTGTTTGATGGTAACGGCGCCTGCCTCCGGTATGTTTCCCAGAGTGGATTGCGGCCAGCGGGTGTTGGTGCGCATACGCCTGCCCAGCGGCGTGGCGCTTTTTCCTACCACTATTTTATTCATTTCCGAAACGCCGACGCTGATTGTCTATTTGGATTATCCCCGCGATATCAAATTTAAACGGGTGCGCGCCGCTCGGGTGTTTGTGTCGCTACCGGTATTGATGAACAGCCAAAGCGATGAGGCAGTTTTTGGTGTGGCGGGTAAAATTGTTGATGTCAGCACCTCCGGCGCCCGCATTGAAGCCACTGAGCGATTGGGCAATGTGGGGGATATTATTGAGGTGAAGGGGAAGTTTCAGGTGGGCAATATGGTGCGGATGTTGTCGATTCATTGCATCATTCGCGCGGAAAAAACCCCGAAAACCTACGGCGTCGAATTTTGCGAGCAGAACGAGGAAAAGTTATTGGTGCTATTGGGGTTTATTTACCAGTCCATGGCCTTTAATCACGCCCAGGCAGTGATTTAAGTAGATGTGAGTCGATTTAAAATTAAATACGCCTGCTCAGTTTGAATCGGTGACTATTTTAAAAATCCATAGGCGCATCCCTGTGGCTTAAGTCCCAGGTTTCCTGCCCAACCTTCGCCACTATTAACCCGGCACTAAATGCCGCCGGGTTAATAACCTGCCGTTTAAATCGCCTTGCTGCTTTGGCGAATAATTAATTCCGTAGGCAGAATAATTTCGGTATTGGTTAAATCCTCCCCATTAATTACCCGCAGCAACAGATCCATGGCCGTTGAGCCTATGGCTGCGGCGGGTTGGGAGAGCGTGGTGAGGGTGGGGTTGTTGCAGTGGGCGTAGGGAATATCGTCAAAACCGGTCACCGAAATATCCTCCGGCACCCGAATGCCACGGGAAACCAGGGCTTGAATGACGCCGATGGCCATCTGATCGCTCATGCAAATAATTGCACTGGGGCGTTTATTCATACTGGCAAAGGCCTCGCCTGCGCTGATACCGGAGCGCAGGGTAAAGTCGCCTTCTTGCACCCACAACGGGTCGAGTTTTATGCCCGCTTTACCTAATGCCAGGTCGATCCCCTGCCGCCGATCCCGGCTGTGTAGGTTGTCTTGCAGGCCGGTGACCACGCCAAATTTGCGGTGCTCGAGGGCGATGAGGTATTCCACCATGGAGCGGGTGGCGGCCACATTGTCCACCCGCACCGATGGCCCCGGTGTGCCCTCCACGCCACAGGCATTTACCCAGGCGATATTGCCGCCGCCCCGCTGGGTGTGGTTGCGGGAGCAGGGGCTCAGTTGTATCACACCATCGGCCAGGCGCATTTCCACGCGGCTGATGTAATCGTCTTCACGCTTGTGGGAGCCACGGGTGTCGCCGAGTAACACCGCATAACCTTTTTGCTGGGCGCGGTCTTCAAGGCTTTGAATTACTTGAGCAAAAAAGGGATTGGTGATGTCCGGCAGCAGCACCACTACACAATAGGAGCGCGCCGCGCGGAAGTTGCGGGCCAATAGGTTGGGTTTGTAGTCCACTGCGTCTATGGCTTGTTGTACTTTTTTTAAGCTACCGGGAGAGACTTTCTCCGGGTTACTGATCGCGCGTGAAACAGTTGCAACTGATACACCGGCCAACCGGGCTACTTCTCGAATATTGGACATGGGGAACTCAGTAATTTTTACAGATTAATCAGCCGAAAGGATACACGACGACGGCGTGTGTATACTGAGGGCGCAAACGGTTACATTGCGATGCTGCCCGTTATTCTGCGCACAAGTAGCCT
>DAOQGS010000005.1:0-19199 GCA_035338675.1 Cellvibrionaceae bacterium | reverse complement strand
CTACTAGGTTTTCAAATTTGCGCAGTTCTATATCGGCCAATAACACCGGTGAGCCGTAAACGTTGTCCACCGGCACATCAAAAAAGCCTTGGATTTGTTCGGCGTGCAGATCCACGGTGAGGACTCGGTCCACCCCTGCGGTGGCCATCATGTCGGCCACTACTTTGGCGCTGATGGGCACCCGGGCTGAGCGCACGCGGCGGTCTTGGCGGGCGTAGCCGAAGTAGGGTAATACAGCAGTGATGCGGCCTGCGGAAGCGCGGCGCAGGGCGTCCACCATAAACAATAATTCCATGAGATTGTCGTTGGTAGGAACGCAGGTAGATTGCATGACGAAGACGTCGCGACCGCGCACGTTTTCGTTAATTTCGATGGAAATTTCGCCGTCGGAGAACTGCGATGAGGTGGCGTCCCCCAAAGGAATGCCGAGCTTTTCAACAACCTTTTGCGCAAGCGGAGGATTCGCATTGCCGCTGAAGACCATTAAGTCTGCCACTGAGGCCACCCTAAAACTAAATAATTGTGAATACGGCTTTGAGGGGCTTTGGGCTGCGGGGGCTTGGGAAAGTGGCTGGGGTGGCTGGATTCGAACCAACGCATGGCAGGATCAAAACCTGCTGCCTTACCGCTTGGCGACACCCCAATTGCATCATTGACATCTTCGGAGGTAAGAGTGCAGTGGCGATTCGTTCACACCTTTGGCCCAAAAGCCATTCAGTTGTCCCGGTCGCTCTAGCATCACTCGCTCGGCTTGTTCTTGCGATGCAAAACTTGCAAACACACAACCGCCGGTTCCCGTGAGCTGTGCTGCGCTAAATTGCTTTAGCCAACCAACCGCATCCTTCACGTCGGGGAAGAGCTCTTCAACCAATGGTTGACAGTCATTTCTCCCACCCTCCTCAAGGAAGGCGCGCATGGTAATGGGCGCGGAATCTCTTGTCAAACGCTTGTGCTGAAAAATTTCCGCCGTGCTTACATGGGCCTTGGGGGCCAAAACCACGAACCAGCGCTCGGGCAGTTCCACCGGCGTTAACTCCTCGCCAATGCCCTCCGCCCAGGCGCTGCGGCCATGCACAAACACGGGCACGTCCGCCCCCAGGCGGCGACCGAGGGCGGCGAGTTCATCCAAGCTCAGGTTCAATCCCCATAGGTGGTTAAGGCCGAGTAGGGTGCTGGCGGCATCGGAGCTGCCGCCGCCTATGCCGCCCCCCATGGGTAGGCGCTTAAGGAGTGCGAGCCTGGCCCCGAAGGAGCAGCCGGTGTGTTCTTTAAGCAGGCGGGCGGCTTTGATGATGAGGTTGTCCTCGTCGGCTACCCCGGGCAGGGGGTTCTCTAAACGTATTGCGCCGTCGTTGGTGGCGCTCACCTGCAGTTCGTCGCCGTAGTCCAGCAGCTGAAAGAGGGTCTGCAACTGGTGGTAGCCATCGCCGCGGCGGCCGAGGATGTGCAGGAATAAATTGAGTTTGGCGGGGCAGGGCAGGCGCAGCATGCTATTCACCGACTGGGGTCAGCTGCCAGTTTTTAATCACCATAACTACCCGCACCTGCTCCCGGCTGGCTATTAACTTGCCCGGCAGCAGCCAGCCGTTTACCAGGTTGTAGCCGCTGTAGTCGATGGTCCAGCCCAGTTGTTTAAGCTGCGCAAGCTGCCCGGCCGGGTCGTCCTGGCGGGACTCAATGGCGCCGGGGGCTGGGATGCCTTTAATCCAGTGTTGTAACTGGCTGATGGGCACCTGCCAGCCCGCCAGGCGCTGCATCAGTTCCTCGGCGCTTTCGGCGCTGTGGGTGCCGTCTTTGGCGCTTTCAAAGGTGACGATTTTGCCCTCTTTGGTGAGTTTGACGGCGCCTAGCCCCAGAGGCCCATAAAAGCGGATAGCGAAGTTGCCGCCCTGGTTTTGCCAGTCGAAGTTGCCGCTCTCTTTGTAGTCTTTCACGCTCAGGGCGATTTTGCCTTCCGCCTGCCAGTAGCGTTTTTGCGCCAGCAGCTCAGCGGGGCTTTTCACGGCGGCAGGCGGTTGTTGTTGGGGCAGGCGGCTACAGGCGGTGAGGCCAAACATGAGCAGGCCGGTGATCAAAAGATGACGCAATAACATGAGCTAATCCAATCGATATAAAGCCCTGGGCTAGTCCAGGGTGATGTTGAGGCGTTGCAGGGTTTGGCGCAGGGGTTCACTGTTGGGGTGCTCGCTGCGGATCTGCCGCCAAATCACCTTGGCGTCAGCTTTATTGCCCTTGCGCCAGAGGGCTTCCCCCAGGTGAGCGCCGATCTCTGGGTCCGCCAAGCGGCTATAGGCCTGCTTGAGGAGTTTTAGGGCCTCGTTGAGTTTGCCCTGCTGCAGGTAAATCCAGCCTAGGCTGTCCATGATGGAGGGATCATCCGGCGCCAATTGCAGGGCCTGCTCCACGTACCCCTTGGCCTCGGCCAGGCGGGCGGGGTTTTTCGACATACCATAACCCAGGGCGTTCAGGGTGGCGGGGTGGTTGGGGTTGCTGGCTAAAATCGCCCGCAGGTCCACCTCGGCGGCCGCTTCATTATTGAGGCGGCTGAAAATCATCGCCCGGCCATAGAGCAGGTCCGCTGAAGTAGGGTTTTGGCTGAGGCTTTGGGTAAGCAGCGCGATGGCCTCGTCGCCTCGCCCCATATCGGCCAGTAAATTGGCCTTTAACAGCGCGATATTGGGCTGAGCCTGGGGCGTCAGCTGGCTGCCGGCGCGATCCAGCTCTTTTAAGGCCTCTTCACCGCGACCGGCCTTTTGTAGGGCGAGAATCAGCTGGCCCTGGGCGGGCAAATAATCCGGCCCCGGCGGCACCGCTTTAAGCGCTTCGATGGCGCGGGGGTAGTCCTTCTGCTGGTTGTAAATACGGCCCAGATAATACTGGGCGGAGCCCCCATGGCGGGACTGGCTGACCTTTTTAAACAGCGGTTCGGCCTCGCCGAGTTTGTTTTGCTCCAGCAGCACCAGGCCCATGGCCAGGTTGAGGTCGCTATCCTCTGGCGCTTCATTTAATAACACCGCCAGCTGCTGCTGGGCCTCCGGCAGGTTGGTGGCGGCCAGGCTCTTGGCGTATTGCAGGCGCAGGCGCTGGTTGTCAGGTTGCAACTCCAGCAGGCGTTTGATTTTGCTGTGGGCCTCCTCGGTGCGGTTCATGCCCAGCAACAGCCGCGACTCCTGACTCAACAGGCCTATATCGTCGGGCTTAAGTTTGAGGCCCCGGCGGGCCATCTCTAGGGCGGCATCCGGCTTATTCTGCCGTTGCAGTAGATAACTGGCGCCGAGCAGCACTTCGGTTTTACTCGGGTAGCGGCTGATTAAATTTTCGTACAGGGGCACCAGGTCGTTCACCAATTGCGGGGTGCCCGCCACGGATTGCTGGGCGGCGCGGGCGGCGAGCACGTCCAGGCCCGACTCCTCCCCGCTGCTGACTAAAAACTCCGCCTGGGCGAAGGCCTCCTGTAAGCGGTTGGCCTGCAGCAACTCCGCCAGGGCCGCTTGACGGGCCTCCACCAGGTTCGGGCTCACCTCCACCCATAAGGAGCACAGCGCTAGGGCCTGCTCGCGCTGATTCACAAACCGCGCTAAGCGGCAGGCGCGCGCCACCACTTCCGGGTCCCGGGTGCTTTGGGCCTGTTGCTGGTAATTACTTAGCATCACATCCAGCCGGTTGCGATTGCCCGCCACCTCCGCCACCAACAGAGAATAAAAGGTCTCCGGCGCAAAGGCGTTGTACTGGCGAGGCTGCGGCTCTGGTGCGGTTGCGACCGCAGCAACCGGCGGAGCGGCTGGTGCTGTGCCCGCTGGGCGGTGGGCGCAGGCCAAAAGGCCGAGGCTTAAGCCTAACAACCCGAGGGGGCGCACAAGGGAGATTGTCATGGGTAAGTGAATCACGTTTTTGGGTTTGATTTGGGGATTGGCAGAGTTTAGACAGTAAAGGCGGTGCCGCCTGGCTAGGCGCAATCGGGCTTGCCGCCTATAATCCTGCACCCGATCGTAGGTTTGCCGCTGCGCGCATCATAGACGGTGGGGGTTTAAGGTGCCAGGGCTTAGCGCTTTGGCCAATTTCCGTTGGGACCTCCATGCTCCACCACTACCAAACACTGCCATGACCTTATTTGCCTTGGGTATCAACCATACCACTGCCACTGTGGATCTGCGGGAGGCCGTCGCCTTCAGCCCCGAGCAGTTGCAGCAGGCATTGGCCGAGGCCCGCGAGCACCCGCAGCTAAAAGAAGTCGCCATACTCTCCACCTGTAACCGCACGGAAGTTTATGCCGAGCTGGAGGGGGATGGCAGCGTGCTGCTGGAGTGGCTGGCGCAATTTCACCGCGCGGAGCCTGCCGCCCTGGCCCGCTGCCACTACCTGCGCCAAGGCATGGACGCGGCCCGCCACATGATGCAGGTGGCCAGCGGTTTGGATTCTTTGGTGCTGGGCGAGCCGCAAATTCTCGGCCAGATGAAATCCGCCTACGCCAGCGCCGTAGAGGCGAAAAGTATCGGCAGCCAATTACACAATACGTTCCACAAGGTATTTTCCGTCGCCAAGCGGGTGCGCTCAGAAACCGCCATCGGCGAAAACCCCGTCTCCGTAGCCTATGCGGCGGTAAGCCTCGCCCAACAGATATTTTCCGATTTAAAACAGGATACGGCGCTTCTAATTGGCGCCGGTGAAACCATCGAACTGGTGGCCCGCCATTTGGTGGAAGCGGGCATTAAAAAAATTATCGTTGCCAACCGCACGCTCATTAATGCGGTGGAGTTGGCCAGCCAATTTAATGGCGACGCTATTTTATTAGCGGATATTCCCGAACACCTAGCCCGCGCCGATATAGTTATTGCCTCCACCGCGAGCCAGCTGCCGATTTTAGGCAAGGGCTCGGTGGAAGCGGCCTTAAAAAAACGCCGCCATAAGCCGATTTTTATGGTGGATATCGCCGTGCCACGGGATATTGAACCTCAGGTGGCGGACTTAGCCGACGTGTTTTTATACACGGTGGATGATCTTAAAGTTGTCATAGATGAAAACATGCGCTCGCGGGAACAGGCCGCGCAAATTGCCCGCGAGATCATCGAAGAAAGTGTTATACACTACGAGCAGGAACTTAAAGCCCTCGACGCTAAAGACCTGTTATTAGCCTATCGCCAAAGCGTCGAAAGCGCCCGCGACGCCGAACTTGCCAAAGCCCTCAAAGCCCTTGCCAGCGGCCAAGCGCCAGAGGAAATAATTCAGCAATTAGCGCGCAATCTCACTAATAAATTTTTACACAAACCCAGCGCGGCACTTAAACAGGCCAGCGGCCAGGGCAATTATCAATTTTTAAATGATTTTCAAAATCTGCTGGAATTGTCGCTGGAAAAAACCCTCGATAAACCCAGCGGAATACCCTCAAGCGAGCACGAATGAAAGCCTCAATTTTAGAAAAACTCGACAGCCTCTCCGAGCGTTATGAAGAAGTCGGCGTATTGCTGGGCGATGCGGATATTATTAGCAATCAACCAAAATTTCGTGAACTCTCCAAAGAGTACGCCGAATTAGAACCGGTTGTGCTCGCCTATCGCGATTACCGCAAAATGCTTAACAACTTGGCTGAAGCCAAAGAAATGCTCGCCGACCCCGAAATGCGCGCCATGGCCCAGGAAGAAATTAACGCGACCGAAGCCCTGCTGCCCGCCCTAGAAATTGACCTGCAAAAACTTTTATTGCCCAAAGACCCCCGCGATGGCAAAAACGTCTTTTTGGAAATTCGCGCGGGCACAGGTGGCGACGAAGCGGCGATTTTCTCCGGTGATTTATTTCGCATGTATTCGCGTTACGCCGAAACTCAAGGCTGGAAGGTGGAAATTATTTCCGAAAGCGAGGGCGAACACGGCGGTTATAAAGAAATTATCTCCCGCGTGGTAGGCCAGGGGGTTTATTCGCAATTAAAATTCGAATCTGGCGCCCACCGGGTGCAGCGGGTGCCCGCCACCGAATCCCAAGGCCGCATTCACACTTCGGCGTGCACGGTTGCGGTAATGCCCGAGGCCGATGAAGCTGATGAAATTGCCATTAATAAAGCGGATTTGCGCATTGATACCTACCGCGCCAGCGGCGCCGGTGGCCAGCACGTGAACAAAACCGACTCGGCTATTCGCATTATTCACATCCCCACCGGCATAGTGGTGGAATGCCAAGACGAGCGCAGCCAACATAAAAACCGCGCTAAGGCCATGAGCCTATTGGCCACTAAATTAAACAACGCCGCCGATGAAAAAGCCGCTAAAGAAATCAGTGAAGAGCGCAAAAGCCTGGTGGGGTCGGGGGATCGCTCCGAGCGCATTCGCACCTATAACTACCCCCAGGGCCGCGTTACCGACCACCGCATTAATTTAACCCTGTATAAATTGGATGAAGTGATGGAAGGCGGCGCCCTGGGCGATGTAATTGGGCCTTTGGTGAATGAATTCCAGGCGGATCAGTTGGCGTCCCTGGGGGATTAATTTTTTAGTTTTTATAATTCAGCGGTGCTGCCATGAAAAGTCACTTTTACGCGTACATCAGTAAATTGCGCTGGCTGCGCCGCTGGGGTTTAAAGCGCAATACAGTGACAGAAAATGTGATGGAGCACAGCTGGGAAGTGGCCACCATCGCCCATGCTTTGGCGCTGATTAAAAACCGTTATTTCGGCGGCAGTTTGGATGTGAACGCCATAGTAGTGGCGGCCATTTACCACGACTGCAGCGAAGTGATTACCGGCGATTTACCTTCCCCCATTAAATACCACACCCGCGAAATCACCAAAGCCTATAAAGCCATCGAGCATCAGGCGGAATTAGAGCTGCTCAATTTATTGCCGGGGGATTTGCGGCAGGATTACGAGGCGGTCATTATCGAGGCAAATGTGCCTGATGATCAGCGCCTGATTATTAAAGCTGCCGACACCATCGCCGCTTATATTAAGTGCCGCACTGAAGTGGCGGCGGGCAATCGGGAATTTAGCAAGGCGGAGGAGGCGGTAAAAGCGCGCCTCAATAATTTGCAGCAGCCTGAGGTGCAATTTTTTATCGACACCTTTGTGGGCAGTTATGCGCTTACTTTGGATGAGTTATTAAATTGATATTTTGTTTTCCTACCTTCTTCTCGTTTCTTTTCGTTTCTTTTCGTTTCTTTTTGTTTCCAGGCAGAGCGTGGGAACGAGAAATTTTCCGCAGCAAGTAAAAATCGTTAATTTCGGCAGGGCCCTATGAAAACCGCAGATATCAATAATCTCCTGGCAATTCTGCAAAAACGTTTTTTAAGCCATATGTCTCGCCATCCAACCATTGAGTGGGCGGATGTGCAGGCAAAACTTACGGCGAATACAGTGAAACTAGCGACACTTAATGAAATGGAGCAGACCGGTGGCGAGCCGGATCTTATAGGCTTCGATGAAGCCCGCGCTGCATACGTTTTTTGCGACTGCGCAGCGGAGAGCCCAGCGGGGCGGCGCAGCCTGTGTTACGACCAAGCTGCTTTAGATGCCCGTAAAGAAAATAAACCCAAGGGCAATGCGGTAGCAACGGCGGCGGCCATGGGCATTGAATTATTAACCGAGCAGGATTATCGCCATCTGCAATCCCTCGGCGAATTCGATAAAAAAACTTCTAGCTGGATAGCAACTCCGCAAGCAGTGCGCGCCCTCGGCGGCGCGTTATTTTGCGATCGCCGCTACGGGCAGGTGTTTACCTACCACAATGGGGCGGAATCCTATTATGCGGCGCGGGGGTTTCGGGGCTTGTTGCGGGTTTGAGTGTTATTAACCCGGCACAAAAGCCGCCACGCCTATAAAAATCCCTCTCCTTCAAGAGGCAATGCCCTTAAAACGAGGGGCTTTTTTGGTCATGGGCAGAGCGTAAAATTCCCATCCTGTAGAGAGCAGCATCATTAAGTTAAGTATTTGAGCCTGTATTTAATGCACTTTTCTCGCCCCTAAAAACCCCCTCCCGGTCTCCCCCTCCAAAAGGGGAGGAGTAAAAACCTTTAAACCCAGGCATTTTGCTCGTACACCAGACACTCTTGCTCCCTCCCCTTTAACAGGGGAGGGTTGGGGTTTAGGGGGAGGCACAAAACCAGGTAAAATACAAGACAAAACGCTGAGCTTAGTGACATTGCTGTGGAAGTATTCCCCCGCTGGGGTTTGCAGCTCGCTGCGCTATTTTTGGTTCGCAGCCCGTCTTCTTTTTTGCAAAAAACAGGAAAAAATTTCCTCGTCCGGTGAAAAAGCAAAGCGCCCGCCACCGCGACAGGCACGCCTGCCACCCCTCCATAGGAGGGGAATCCTAGGGTGGGGCAGGCTGCAAAAATCCTTAACTGTTTAACTTAATGGTATTGCTTCCGGCGGGATGCATTGTAAGGGCGGGGGTATTGCTATGGCCGTATTGCAAAATTCCCGTCAATTAATTTGCAGTTATTCCCGTTAGGATTTAACACGGACCTATAAAACCACTAAGCCACCTGCTGTGGCCCTGCCACCTGAATCGCCATTTCCTCGCGAATTTTTTGATTCAGCCAGGGCTCGATCACCATAAATCCATATTGGCGGCTGAAGGGCTGGTAGTTTTGGTTGCCCGCGTAGCGTACCACCTTGCCGTTTTCAATTTCCGCCACACCGATAATATCGTCTTCAGTCAGTGCGCTACCTTGGGCGCGGCCGCGGGCGTCGGTGATGTACATATGGCCGTTTTGTTCTTTTTGTGCTTCGGCCACCAGGCCTGGGCAGTGGGCCACATGGCGGGCGATGGCCCAGTTTAAAAAGTCGATGTATTGGGGGTTGGTGGTGAATGTCTCTTCTTCGCCTTCGGCCTGGGTGAATTCCCCCACTATGGCGAAGCTTTTCAGGCCGTGTTGGCGGGTGGACTCTTCTGGTAGGAGAGAGGCGAGGCGGCGGGAGCGGCCTGCGTCGGTGACGGTGTAGACGTAAACATCGTTGTGGTTGGACATGGCAAAAAGGACTCGCGAGGGGGGAGAAATGGTTAGGCCCGCAAGCATAAGGTTAAAACCTCGTAGCTGACAAACCAGTGCTCGCCACTCCAGCCGTGTTTGCGCATGGCGTCACTAAAGGCGCGCCAGTGCTGCTGGCTCATCAGGCCTTTAAAGCGTGCGGGCTGTTTGTTCTTCGCGCCTATGCCTTTTAAGCCCATGAGCAAGGCCTTAAGGCTTGGGGCCTGCACCTCATGGCGGGCGGCCTGCCAGCGCACCTCGCTAAAACCTGCCTGTTGGCAGATGGCGAGTATCGCGCTTTGGCTGGGGAACGGGTTGATATGGGGGTAGGGGTCCACCTCGGCCCAGGCCTGGGCTATTTCAGCCAGGGTGCCATCCATCAGGGTGTTAAACACCAATTGGCCGCCGGGGGCCAGGCAGCGTTTGGCCTCCGCCAGTACGCTGGCCAGGTCACACCACTGCAGGGCCAGGTTGGCGGTGATGGCGTCAAAGGCGCCTGGGGCAAAGGGCAGTTGTTCGGCATCCGCCTGTACTTTAGCGGCCTCCTCCGGCAGAGTTTGCAACATGCCCCAGGCTAGATCCAGGTTGATCACACGCGGTGGGTTCGGGCGGGCCTGTAACTGGCGGGCCATAAAACCGGTGCCGCAGCCTAAGTCCAACAGGCGCTGGTGGGCGGGGGTTATGTATTCGAGCAGCTCAAACCCCAGGCGCTGTTGCAGCAGGGCGTATTGATCGTAGTCGGCGGCGGCGCGGCTGAAGGCGGCGGCCACACGGCGGTTTTGGGCGCGATCCAGGGCGGCGATGGTCTGGTTTAGCTCGGCTTGGCCCTGCAGGGGAATCAAGTGGCCGCCGGGCACCAGGCGGCTGTGGGGGCAATGGGCGGCGACGGTGGCGGGCACCAGGGCGTCTTGTTCGGCAAATAGGTGGCGCTGGGGTTTGTTGAGATGTGCAAGTAAAGCGCTGTTATCTATGGCGCCGAGCCAGCTCAAGGCCTCACCCCAGGCCTTGGGCCTCACCTCCGGTGCTAGCGCTTTGATACTTGCCAGCAGCGCCTTGCGGTTGTTGTGGCCCTGGGCCTGCAACTGGCTAAAGCGCTGCAGGGTGGCGCTGGGGTCTGCAGCAAAACTGCTTTGGAAATTGCTTAACACCTCCGGGGCCAGTGCCCAGGGCCAGTGGGGGCGGGCGATAAAACTGGGGTTGGCGGCCAGGGTGAGCAGACCCTTCACCTTGGGGGACTGGGCCAGTTGGCAGGCGAGCATGCCGCCCAACGACCAGCCCACCAGCATACAGGCCGCAGGTAAGAGGGCTTCAAGTTCAGTCAGAGTGGCCGCAAGGTTCGGTGCGCTGTCAGCCTCGGCGCCTTCACTAAAACCCGGCAGATTTACCGCATACACCGCACGGCCCTGGGGGTAGGCCTCAAGCCAGGCTTGCCATATGCGGCTGTTATGGCCCCAGCCGTGCAGCAATACCAGGGGCAGGCGCCCATCATTAGGGCAGGCCTCAAGCAGTGCTAAATCCACGGTGCCTCGCTGTGGGCTAGTTCGGCGAGGGCATCCAGCAGGCTTTCAATTTGGCTGCGGCTGTGGCCTGCGGTGAGGGTGATGCGCAGGCGGGCGCTGCCTACGGGCACCGTCGGTGGGCGGATGGCGCCCACCCAAAAACCCCGCGCGGCAAGCGCCTGTTGCCAGGCGAGGGCGCGGGCGTTGTCCCCCAGAATTAATGGCTGGATAGCGGTTTGGCTGGGGGCGAGGCTTAGGTTGCGCGCCTTGGCCCCGGCGGTGAAGTGGGCTATATGCCCCCGCAGCCGCTGCCGTCGTTCAGGTTCCTGCTGTACTAGCGCAAGGGCGGCGCAGGTGGCGGCGGCCAGGGCCGGGGGCAGGGCGGTGGTGTAAATATAGGAGCGCGCCAGTTGAATAAGGCATTCGATAAGGTCTTCACTGCCCGCAATAAAAGCTCCGGCGCAGCCCAGGGCTTTGCCCAGGGTTCCCATATAAATGGGCACATCCTGGGCGGTAAGCCCCGCCGACTCCGTGCTGCCGCCCCCATTGGGGCCGAGCACACCAAAGCCGTGGGCGTCGTCCACCATCAGCCAGGCGTTATGGGCGCGGCTAAGCTCCGCCAATTCCACCAGCGGCGCCCGATCGCCATCCATACTAAACACCCCATCCACCGCCACCAGCTTATAGCGGGCAGTGGATTTTGCCAGGCGAGCGGTTAGATCGCCCACATCGTTGTGTTTAAAACGCTCGAAGGCGGCGCCGGATAAAAGCCCGCCGTCGATCAGGCTGGCGTGATTTAAGCGGTCTTCAAAAATTGCATCAGCCCTGCCCAAAAAGCTGGTGATAACCCCCAGATTGGCGCTGTAACCGCTGGAAAACACCAGCGCCCGGGCCCGCCCGGTAAAAGCCGCCAGGGCTTCCTCCAACTGCTGATGTGGCGCGCTGTGGCCGCACACCAAATGGGATGCGCCGGAGCCAAAGCCATACTGGCTGGCCGCCTGGCTAAAGGCCTCCTGTAACTTGGGATGGGCGGCGAGGCTTAAATAATCGTTGCTGCAAAAATTCACCAAGCGGCGCCCGCCCTCGCTTACCTCGGGCCCTTGGGGGGAGTCTAAACACAGGCGGCGGCGATAGAGGTGGGCCTCTTTGCGCTCGGCGAGTTTGCTGGCGAGGAAGCTGGTTAGGGAGTCGGTCATGTTAAATGCCCAACAGGGGCGTAGGGCGCACCTTGGTGCGCCAGTTGGTATCGCTTGGAGTTTAGGATGTGGCGCACCCAGGTGCGCCCTACGGAGCCATTCATGGGTTTAGTCCAGTTTTGGTATGGGGCGTTTGGCAGGTTGTTACCTGTTGGGTTAGGCCGCTTGCCACGTAGTAACCCCACAGGCTCATTCCTAAAAGAAGCGCAATAACGACAAAAACAAATAGGGCAGGAATTTTGGCAGCGACGCCATATTTATATGGAGTTAGCCGAAAGACTTTTACGTTAGGGGCGGGAAATTGCCCCGCACGCAATGCGCGCAGCGACGCTATACCCTGGGTAGCAAATGTCATGATGGCGCCCAATAATGGCCCCCCAATCAAAAGCCCAAAAAACAATATTTTTGTGCCATTTATGGTCGCAATTTCGTAACAGGCAGCATTGGCTGCAAACACTTTGTATTTTGGCAGCAGGTAAAATTGAAAAAAGGCACATGCAGGAATGAGCCAGCTGATGTGAATAATGGCAATTTTTCGTCGTTCGCTGTCGCTATACATGGGGGCATATTCAACCCCTTCTTTTTTGGCCTCCGGCGGCCTTGATAGCGCCCAGCGTTGGGAGGGGGGTGTTTTTATAAACGCATAAAGTGCAGCGGCTAGGCCAATAAGCAAAATAGCGCAAATTATGAGTTGGTTAGAGTTCATTGGCTTCGGTGGTTATTAAAGTGGCTGTGTGGGGTGGGTAGATGTGTGGCCGTGTCGGGGCCTATGCCAACACTACTGCGCATCAGAAACTCGCTCCCAAATATGTTCAAAACCCGCCCGCTGCAAATAACCGGAAATTGAATACATAATTTTTTCATTCCAAAATTCGTTGGATTCATTAAATAAGCGCGGGACATTCTGCTCTTCGTCTTCGATGGATTGATCGACCATGCGCCAGAAAAACAGGCTTAAATGTTCGGCATCTTGTTCGGATTCCACTCTGCCGGATTGGATAAAAGCAATTGCTTTTTTGTCGCCCATTTTTTCTGCGAAGTGAGTGAGGTAGATTTTTTCTTCGGGGAATTTAAAGTTGATCATAGTGCCTTCTCCGCATTGCGTATAACCGACATTCTGCGTGCAATAATTTTTAGCTTGGTGACAAGGCTTGATATATGCATTTTTTCTGTAACGACTAGAAAAAAGTGCCCCTTTTTATCTCTGTCTGCTTCAAAAGCAAGGTTTGCAGGGATGTCGGCCGCACTAAGTATCCAATAAATATTAACTTGCCTGCTCTTGTTGTGGCGCTGTTTTAGTTTATATACGTCTTTGAGGTTTTGATAAGTGGAAGAAAATGAAAGTCCCATTTGGTCGTGAGGCAGCACCCATTTTTCGTCAGGAGACATAAACCAGTCTTTTACCCTTACGCCCTGAATTAATTTTTCACTCTCAGAAACATCTCGACGCCGATATAGAGTTGGATGGCTCCAATTAGGTGTGGGGCGAAGAACCATGCCCTCTAGTTCCTTGATAACTTCACTCAAGTCACTGATGGTCTTGAATTGCTCTAGCACGACTATGGCTCCAATTTTATTTAGCCCTAATTAAACGGTTCGGCTAATGGTGGCTGATTGAGTTGTGGGTGTTTTTATAATCTATAAAAATAAATATAACGGCAGATTCGCTAACAAGAGTAGCTTGCACAGCAGATTGTATCCTGGTGCAAAATTGAGGCTTCCTTGTCTCAAGCGATCAAGGGCGCTGATTTATAGTGGTTGCTGTTGATTCAACTGCTAGGCTCTAAAGAGCTGTCTCGCAATGCCAAATCAACTAATAGCATGGATTGAGGTTTTTCCTTTGTTGATACAACACAGATTATTGTCGCTTAAGATATACATGCGCTTAAAAAAATAGATAGGCTTGAATTGAATTAACTCCAATAGTTTTGATAGGGCTAGTTCCAGATCTAGTGCTGGAGCGCGCCAATTGTCATAAAGTATTAGCCACTGCTCACTTTCTGCATCAAGTTGAAATCTGTAGTTGGAATCCTTCCTGTATATATTATGTGCCATTGCGGCGGCCCAGTTCTCTTCGGGTTCAATGCCCATCCAGGGTGGTTGAAGGTGACTGTTTTTAACTTCTTCGATTAGTTTTTTTGCTGATAGTTTTTTCTCGCCCGGAATGGATTTTCTTGCGAAATAAATGTCTGGGATTTTCCCTCTTTCTCGTAGTGCATCCAGTTGTGCGACGTTTGGACAAACAACTTCGGTATGTTCGATGCCTATTTGGATATTGGGGGCGTGAAGTTGGAAATCCGGGCGTTCATTTTTATAAAGGCGTATGGGGTAATTTAATTCATTTTGATTGCATAAATGCCTGAGTAGTCTAACTACGGCAAACACCTCCGTTTGATGGGAAACTCTGCCCATAGATCTCCGTGAAACCTCCGCATTGAAATTCTCGAGCGTTGAAATAAGTTCCTGTCTTGTGTTTGCTGTAATCATTGAGGACTCTAGGAAGCATTTATTATTCAGTTGTAAGCGTTATAAAAAAGCTGTTCTCGACGGCTTTGAGGCGCCTGCACTGCCTCCTCCTCACTCACCTCATAAGGCGCTGGCATAATCCCCAATTTCGCAAACAAAGCCCGGTCCTTATCCGCCTCCGGGTTTGCGGTCGTCAATAATTTTTCCCCATAAAAAATCGAATTCGCCCCCGCTAAAAACGCCAGGGCCTGGGTTTGTTCGTTCATGGTTTCCCGCCCGGCGGACAGGCGCACGTGGCTTTTGGGCATCATGATGCGGGCTACGGCCACGGTGCGGATAAAATCGAACGGGTCTAAATCCGCCGCATCGGCAAGGGGTGTGCCCTCTACTTTTACCAGCATATTAATGGGCACGGATTCCGGGTGTTCCGGCAGGTTGGCCAGGGTGAGCAGCAATCCTGCGCGATCTTGCTCGGCTTCCCCCATGCCCACTATGCCGCCGCAGCACACCTTCATACCCGCCTCGCGCACATTGGCTAGGGTGTTGAGGCGGTCTTGGTAGGTGCGGGTGGTGATGATCTCGCCGTAATACTCCGGCGAGGTATCCAGGTTGTGGTTGTAATAATCCAGCCCGGCTTCGGCAAGCTGCTGGGCCTGCTGGTGGTCGAGCATGCCGAGGGTCATGCAGGTTTCCATGCCTAAGGATTTAACCCCGGCCACCATTGCCAATACTGCGCTCATGTCTTTGTCGCGGGGGGAGCGCCAGGCGGCGCCCATGCAGAAGCGGGTGGCGCCGGAGGCCTTGGCGGCGCGGGCTTCTTCCAGCACCTTTTCCACCGCCATAAGTTTTTCTTTCTCCAGGCCGGTGTCAAAATGGGCGCTTTGCGGGCAGTAGGCGCAGTCTTCCGGGCAGGCGCCGGTTTTGATGGAGCACAGGGTGCTCACCTGCACCTGATTGGGGTTAAAGTTGGCCCGGTGCACGCTTTGGGCCTGGAAGATTAAGTCGTTGAAGGGCAGGCCAAAAAGGGCGCTCACTTCGCTTTTGGTCCAGTTGTGGCGGGGTTCGAAGCTAAAAACGGACATAGAGGGGCCTTTTCTTGGGTGCCGGCGGGGGTTATGCAGGCATCTTAAAGGCCAACAAGCAGTTGTCAACCAAATAAGGAGTATCCAGTTTACTATGCGTTATCAACACCTGTTCGCCCAGCTTTTTGCCCACCGCTGCGCCCTCTGCGATGGCGCAAGTTTCACCGCCCTGTGCAGCGCTTGCGAGCAGGACTTACCCCGCCTGCAGGCCTGTTGCCCCCAATGCGCCCTGCCGCTCGCCCATAGCGAAGCCCTCTGCCCCGATTGTCTGGCCCAGCCTAAACCGTTTGCCCACACCTATGGGGCCTTTGCCTATGTGTTCCCGGTGGATAGCCTGATCCAGCAGTTTAAAACCCGCGCCCACTGGCCGGTGGCCGCCGCCCTGGGGTGCGAATTGGCGGCCCACATCAACGCCCGCGCCGCCGCCCCCTACACCGCCCTGGTGCCCATGCCTCAGCATTGGCGGGGCCTGTTGGCCCGCGGCCGCAACCCGGCGGCGGAGCTGGCTACCGGTTTAGGCCGCAGGCTCAATACACCGGTTAAGCCCCTGCTGCGCAAAACTCGCTACACCCCCGCGCAAAAACAGCTCACCCGCAAGGAGCGCTGGCAGAACCTCGCCGGCAGCCTAGCGTGCTCGCCCCTGGCAGGCGGGCGTTATTTATTAGTGGATGATGTGATGACCACCGGCGCCAGTTGCATACTGGCGAGCCAGGTGTTGTTGGACGCAGGGGCCCAGGCGGTAGATGTGGCAGTGTTGGCGCGCACGCCGGAGCGGTGAGCTTTGGGGTATGACGCGCAATTGCTAAACCCCAAAGTTACCTCTGCCAATCGGTTTGTTAGATCCTTCCCAGTATTCTTGTGCCGGGTCTAACAGGATTTACAGGTATACCCGCCAGTTTTTGCAATCCCCGGAAATATAGTAATTCGAAGGTTTGGCCACGAAAGAGCAGTTGCTTACCCCATTGTTAGTCGTTTGAGTGACTTCCACCGTCACCTGATGACCTGGGCACACCAAGTTATAGCGTGTGAACACAGTGTTGCCGCCGCCTGCACCGTAGGTCTGTTCAAGTGAGCAGCCAGGCGTTGAACCGCTGATGGGATCGTTGTGCTCATAAATTTTGCCCTGGGTGACCGTGCCCGAGCTTGAGGACGACGAACTGCTGGATGACGAGCTGCTGCTTGAGGAACTGCTGGACGATGAGCTAGATGAGCTACTCGAGCTGGACGAAGAGCTAGAACTTGACGAGGAGCTTGAGGACGAGGACGAGCTGCTACTTGAGCTGCTGGAGCTAGAGGACGAGCTACTGGAACTCTGCCCATCGTAATAAACCCGCCAATTGGTGCAATCGCCTGAAATTGAGTAGTTGGCAGGTTTTGCCAGGAAGGTACAACTACTTATCCCGTTAGTCGTTGTTTTAGTTATCTCCACCGTTACCTGATGGCCCGGACACACCAAGTTGTAGCGTGCGAACACAGTGTCGCCGCCGCCTGCACCGTAGGTCTGCTCAAGCGAGCAGCCAGGCGTTGAGCCACTGACCGGATCGTTGTACTCATAAATTTTGCCCTGGGTGACTATGCCTGAGCTTGAGGACGACGAACTGCTGGAAGACGAGCTGCTGCTGGAGGAACTGCTGGACGAGGAGCTAGATGAGCTACTCGAGCTGGACGAAGAGCTAGAACTTGACGAGGAGCTTGAAGACGAGCTACTGGAACTGGGTCCATCGTAATAAACCCGCCAATTGTTACAGTCACCGGCCATGGAATAGTTGGCAGGTTTCGCCAGGAAGGTACAACTACTTATCCCATTGGTGGTTGTCTTAGTTACCTCCAGGGTTACCTGATGACCTGGGCAGGTCAGATTGTATCGGGTGAATTGAGTGTCCCCTAAGCCTGCACCGTAGGTTGGTTCCAGCGTACAGCCTGGCGTTGAGCCGCTGAGGGGATCGTTGTATTCATAAATTTTGCCCAGGGTGACTATGCCGGAGCTTGAAGAGGACGAGCTGCTGGAAGATGAGCTACTTGAGGAACTGCTGGACGACGATGAGCTACTTGAGCTGGACGAAGAGCTAGAGCTTGAAGAGGACGAGCTGGAATTTGAGGATGAACTCGAGCTAGACGAGGAGCTAGAGCTTGAAGAGGAGCTTGAACTGCTCGACGATGTGGATGAACTGGAACTTGAAGAAGAGCTAGAGCTTGAGGATGAACTCGAGCTAGACGACGAGCTGCTTGAAGAGCTTGAGCTACTGCTAGACGAAGAGCTGGAAGAAGAGCTAGAACTGCTTGACGAGCTGGAGCTACTCGACGATGTGGATGAACTGGAACTTGAAGACGAGCTAGAGCTTGAGGATGAACTCGAGCTAGACGACGAGCTGCTTGAAGAGCTTGAGCTACTGCTAGACGAAGAGCTGGAAGAAGAGCTAGAACTGCTTGACGAGCTGGAGCTGCTCGACGATGTGGATGAACTAGAACTTGAAGAAGAGCTTGAGCTTGAGGATGAACTCGAGCTAGACGACGAGCTGCTTGAAGAGCTTGAGCTGCTGGTAGAGGAAGAGCTGGAAGAAGAGCTAGAACTGCTTGACGAGCTAGAGCTGCTCGACGATGTGGATGAGCTAGAACTGGAGGAAGAACTTGAGCTTGAGGATGAACTCGAGCCAGACGATGAGCTGTTTGAAGAGCTAGAGCTGCTGCTCGACGAACTGGAGCTACTGGAAGAAGAGCTACTCGATGAGCTTGTGCTGCTGGAAGAGCTACTGGAGCTGCTCGAACTTGATGATGAGCTGCTGCTGGATGAGCTTGAACTCGATGAGGAGCTGGAGCTAGAGCTGCTACTTGAAGACGAGCTAGAACTGCTTGAGCTTGACGAAGAGCTGGCCGAACTGGAGCTTGATGAACTCGCCGCCGTGCCAGAGCTGCTCGAAGAGGAGCTCGAACTACTCGAAGAAGAACTCGAACTACTCGAAGACGAGCTTGAACTACTCGAAGAAGAACTCGTTGCTGAATTCGGCACCCCGGCTTCCAGGGCCGTCACCTCAAAGCTGAAAATATCCGCCGTCTCCCCGCCGCCCATGACGCCTTCGAGCTGGGCCGCCTTGTCGCCCCAGTAGACCCGAGCGGTATAGCTAGAGCCCAGCCCGTTAGCATGGTGCAGGCGCACTTGGTAGCGCCCTTGGGGTGCGTAGGTGCGCCAGACGATATTGCGCCCGGCTACCAGTGGGCTTGGCTCTTCAAATTCACCCAGGGCCTCTTGGCAGTCGGCGGTGAAGAAGTTGAGGCTCAGCCAGTTGTTGCAAGGGTCTTGCACCATCAGATCGATCTGGCTTGCCGCGTCCGCCCATTGCAGGTTAACCCGCACTTGGCCAGCAAGGCCTGGCAGCTCCTCTTGGGCACGATCCACGGCAGTTTGCGTGGGTTTGCGGGTGACAATCGGCGGCAATGGGTCGCTGTCGCGAATCACGGCTACACCGCGGGCGCTAAAAGGCTTGTCACCTTCCTGCCCGCTCACTTGCAGGGTGAAGTACTCACCCTTTTCCCGCGTGGTGTCGCTTAGCAGCCGGATCGAGACGGTTTTCTCCTGCTCGCCGGGGGCAAAGGTTAGGCTGGCCGCTTGGGGGATGTAATCAACCCCCGCCAGGGCGGTGCCGTCGGCGGTGAGGTAGGTAAGCTGAGTGGTTTGGGTGGCTGGTTTATTAAGGCGCACTTTAAAGTCCACCTGAGCGGTGTTTTCCCGTTGGGCACTGCCCACTACTTTGGCGCTATTGGCGAGGGGGTATACGAACAGGTCCAGGGTATCCGAGGCCACTTGGTTGTCCTGGGTGACACCCGTAAGGCGAAAACTCAGCCGGGTGTACTGGCTGACATCGGGCACTAGCACTTGGGTGTTGAGTTGCTCCGGGTTGAGAATCGGCACCTCTGGCCCGCCGGTATCAATTTGCGTCCACTGGGTGCGGGTGAATAGGCCTTCACTCTGGGCGCTTGGCGGCACATAGCCTTGCAGGTTCACC
>DAOQGS010000004.1:0-20454 GCA_035338675.1 Cellvibrionaceae bacterium | reverse complement strand
GCATCTTTTTGTGTGGCTGGAGGTAATTCCTGCACTGACTGGGAACTAACGCGTGGGTGTTTTAGTGCTGTGCCCCCGTAATAGAGCGCCCGCAGTGGTGACTGCAGGTTAGTGCAGACACACCGCGAATCGATTTTGCCGGATGGCTAAATCCTCCTGAATTTGCCGCCCGCGCGGAAGAGGGAAGTAAAGTGTGCTGAATAGTTACAAACAAATAAGCGGTTAAATGCTCAACGATTTTCCAAGCGGTTGTAATCGAGTACCGCCGCTTCTGAAGGTTGCTGCTTGTGAAAAATGCTGGCGATTTCATCGCTGTTGGCCCAAAAATTACTATCGGTGCGGCGCACGCCAAAGCGGCGCTTTAAGGCCTGATAATCCGCCTCGGCATTCATACTCGCCATCTGTGCCGCCAAGAGCGCTAAATCGTTGCGGTTCACCCGCAAAAAACTATTGGGATAAGCGCCAATAATGCCGCGCGTCACAATTAATTGATCCTCCAAGGGGCGACGGCGGCGCTCCTCACCGAACAAGGAGGATAAATTGGAATAGGCGCTAACGTGCACCAGGGTAAATACGCCCTCCTCCGGCACCAGCAGCAAAGTGGTTTGCGGCAGCCATTTAAGTGCTTGGGGCGGTATCTGCAAAGCGGCCAGGGTGTGTTCTGCTTGAGTCTGCGGATTTAATTGGTGGGGCGATGCCGCCGCCTGCCCCAGATGTTGGCGCAGGGCTTGGAATAATTCCTGTTTGGGCTCATCGCTGCGGTAATTGAGCAGTGGGCGGTTGGGTAAATGGTTTAAATAGGCGTCGATATAGCGCTGCAGATCATTTTCTGCATCCCGATACCAAAAGGCCAATTCGGTTTGTTGGGTTTTCTTCGGCAGCAATTCCACAAAATTCATTTCGCCTTCAATGCGCAAAAAATCCATGTATAAGCGGCTCATTAATTGGTGGGGCAAATTGCCGTAGACATCAAACCCAGCCACCAGTAAATAATGGATGCGCTCTAACAATGGGTAACCAATCACCCAAGCGGTTTTGGGCGCAGGGCCAATTAACCCCTTGTGCACACTGGCGCTGTCTTTATGGCGGAAAATAGTTAAGGCCGCATTAGAATTCTTGCCACCATCGCCGTCCCAAATTAATCCCAGGCCCAAATTCTCTTCGCCCTTAATGGATTCGCGCACATAGGCAGCCTTGGCTTCTAAATAATTCATTTGCAGGCGGGAGTAAGTGGCCCAATTGGCAACGGGCAGTAAATTATTGCTCTCCATTACCGGCAGATATAAATGGGCGCTGTTGCGCGCTAAAAAATCCGCAAAGGCGGGCCCTTGCTGGGTTTGCGGGGCGAGAAAAAATACCCAGAAGTGATCTTGAATCACATTCAGCGCCACCTGGCCGCGACACACCGGCCCCTTAATAAAATTCATAATGGTGAACTGAGCTTCACTGAGCAAAAATCGGTAGCGCGCTTCCACCGGCAATTGCGCGAAGGTGATAAATGGATTGGCCGATTCCACCTCGCTGTAGTTGGGCAGGCGATCCACGCTGAAATTTGGATTTAAAAACCATTGGTGCCAAAGCTCAAAACGCTCTTCGCTCAGGGCGTAGGGCATATAGGTTTTAGCCAACAGGCTGCTGGGGTCTAGCCGCAGGCGGTAATAAACCCGCGCCACACCGGGATCGTCATAGGGGCGGCGGGTGCTGATCAGGTCGATGGGCTCTCCGGGCGGAGTTTTGGAGCGCACCAGGCGAAAATGTGCCCCTTGCACCTTGGGGAAATACAAATGGGCGAGAAATAAATGCTCGTACAAATAGCGCCCCACCAATTGCTGCTTGAGGCTGGGGCCGTTTAAAAACGCCTCCCATTTTTGCACCCATTCATCTGCCGCAGGCGGCAGGCTGGGAGGCGCCCCCATAGGAGCCCCTTGGCTAACCCAATCCAGCAATTTTTTGCTCTCCGCAGGCTTAAGCGCGGGTAGGCCATAGGGCATGCCCGCTAGCGGGTTGGCCTTGGCAAAGGCCTGGTAGGTTTC
Organism: Cellvibrionaceae bacterium; assembly: GCA_035338675.1. Classification (GTDB taxonomy): domain Bacteria; phylum Pseudomonadota; class Gammaproteobacteria; order Pseudomonadales; family Cellvibrionaceae; genus CAMCXE01. The sequence goes on along the minus strand of DAOQGS010000004.1, from coordinate 18,421 downwards.
AATGCGCGGGCACTCGTGTTTGGCATCCAGGCCCAGGGCAAAGCTCTCTGGCAAGAGGCCTTTGGCAGGCAGTGGGTGGGCTTTTTTAAGCAGTAGGGTTTGCGCCAGTAGGCTCAGCTGCAGGTTGTTATTGCCCTCCTCCCGCCGCTCGTTAAGCACCGGGTAAAAACCCTTATCCCGCCACTGGGCGGTGGTGTGAGCATCCTCAAACAGGCGGGTGGGTTCCGCCGCCAACAGGCGCACGCCGCTGTACACCGGCTGAGCGTTGGCGCCGCGCAGAATGCCCTCATAGGCCTCCTGCTTGAGTTGGCAGGGGGCGTCGTAACAGCCGTGGCAATTGACGCAGCGTTTTTCCAGCAGCGGCCTGATCTGCCCGTAGTAGGTCAAGGGCCCGGCCGCGCTGGTTTTGACCTCTTTAGGAATGGGCTTGCCGTAGTGGGCGTCCCACTGCTCAAACTGCAACTGGGCACAGCCGCTGATGACGACAAAGCTCAACCACAGCCACAGCCGCAACAAGGGCGCGCGCAACAGACGGGCCCCTGCGGGGAGAAACAGAATGGCCCCAGCAGGGAGAAATAGTCGGTACATGAGCAGGTCTCAACAGCCGGAACAGTGGGGGCGGCCGTTAGCAGGTCGCAATCTAAATTAGGTAGCCCATATACGCGGCAAACAGGCGGGCCTATTAATGAGTTTGGGGCGCAATTGTTGCCAAACAAAAACACAACCGGCTTTAGCAACCGCCATATCGCAGCCTAAATAGCGCACCAATAATAGCGGCCCTTTTTGCGTCACGCCCCAGAGATTCTCACCGCCACCAAATTGCGCCGTCAGCGCGGCAAGCAAAGCCTCCTGCTCATCCCGCAGCAACACCAGGCTTGCCAAACAGGTGCCCAGGCTATGGGCGCCTTTTAGGCCCCAGGGGGCGTTAAAAAACCGCGTGCCTGCCGCTAAATCCGTGCGCTCAATCTGCAGGGGTTGGCCGTCCTGCCAAACTTCAAAGCTGGTGTGGCAGCGGCCAGTATTAAACCATTGGCTGGAGGCCGGGCGCCCCAAACACACTAGGTCCCAGGCGAATAAACGGGCGTTGCCGCTGAGGTTAAAGCGGGTGCTTATGCGCGCATTGGCGCCGTTAAACACTAGGGTTTCCTGTGGTAGCCACTCAAGATAGCTATCTTGCGCCTGGGTTAGGCTGAAGCTGGTGAGCTGCGGGCGGGCCTGGCCAGGTGTAGCCGCCGCCCCTTCGGCTCCCTCTACGGCATATATTTTCCCGGCCGATGGGGTGGTGAGCAGCACCTGGGCGCCGGGCAGTAGTTGCGCCGAGAGGCTTAATTCATCCCCCGTCACCAGCCCCCCCGGCGGGTGCAACCAATACAAGTGGCAGTGCGGCCCTTCCGGGTAAAAGGCCCGCTGTACCCGCAATGGACCTTGGTGAGCGGCACTTAATAAGCGGGTTTTGCCCGCCCGCTCCCCCAGTTGCAGGTTGAGGCTAGCGTACCAGTGGCGGGGCTTGGGGGTTGCGGCAGCATCGAGTGTAGGCGTGTTGGGCATGGCGAACTTAAAGCGGCCTTTTAATGGTGATGACGGAATAATTTAGGCCGCGCAGGTGCTAGGGCTCAAGGCACACAAGCGCCGTTGGAAGCCTCCCAAATGCGGTACCACTGCTCCCGGCTTAAGCGCAGAGCATCCGCCTGCACGGCAATTTTAATGCGTTCAATTTTACTACTGCCCAACAAGGGCAAGGGGTCGCAGGGCAGCGTCATAACCCAGGCGTACACCACCGGCTCAATATCCACCAAGCCCAATTCCTCGGCCACTTCGTTTAGCGCCGCCAGCACCCGCTCCCCGCGCGGCTCGGTGGGGGCAAGCAAAGCGCCGCCGGCCAAACAGGACCAGGCCATGGGTTTGATTTTCTGCTGCACACATTGATCCAACAGGCCATTATCCAGGGGCGCCATCTGCAGCGGGGAGAGTTCAATTTGATTGGTCACCAGGCTGCCGCCACAGGCCATCTGCAGGCTGGCAAACTGGCTGGGGGTAAAGTTGGAGACGCCGAAATACTTCACTTTGCCTGCAGCCTTTAGTGCGGCGAAACAAGCCGCCACCTCATCCACCTGCAGCAGATAATCCGGCCGGTGAATGAGCAGCAGGTCCATATAATCCGTGCCCAAGGCGCTAAGGGAATTGTCCACCGACTGCACTATGGCGGCGGCGGACGCGTCGTAATGATTGACCTTCTGGGCGCCCAAAGGGCCGAAGCCGCAGGGGCGAATGCCGCACTTGGTGACAATCTGCATCTGCGATCGCAGGCTGGGGCGCAGGGCTAGGGCTTCTCCAAACAGGCCTTCGGAGCCGTACACCATGGCGTGATCCATAGTAGTAATGCCCAGCTCCAAGAGCTGCTCGATAAAACTCAAACGCGCCTGGGTGGACATACCCCAGTGTTTTAAACGCCAGAAACCTGCAATCAAACGGGAGACTTCAGGGCCATTGGGGGCCATTCGGGTGCGGGAGACAGGATTGAGGGCAGTCATAGAGCATTCCAAAAATTAAGCGAGGGGTCGGCATCTTAACCAGCCAATGCGCGCGGTTAAATTAAATCGGATTAGACGCGCCGCAATCCCTGGAGGCACCAACCGGCTGCCGATGGAAATCGCAGGCATAAAAAAACCGCCCAGCGGCGGTTTTTCAAAGTGGCGGCGAGTTATTTCGCCGCCTGCAATTTTTTGATCAGAAAATCAGCCACATCCAACATTTCCTTCTGGCCACCTGCGGCACTGGCGGAGATTTTGTAGTAGTTGGCCACCACGATCTCCGGTGTGCCGGATACTTTAAAGGCCTTTTGGCGCGCATCGGCTTGTGTAACCTGGCTGTTGACCGCGAAGGACTTCATGGTCGCCACAAACTTATCGCCATCCACCCCGGCCGCTTTTACCACTGCGGCAATTTCCGCGTCCTCGTACATGCCCTTACCTTCTTTTTGCAAGGCGTCGAACAGGGGCTGGTGCAGTTTATCCACGGCATTCATAGCGAGCGCCGTGTAATACAACTTAGCGTGGGTTTTCATTAGGTCTTCTGGCATGCCGGGGCGGCGGGTGGGCCAGATGGCGGGAGAGCGGGTGAATTTCACATCGGCGGGCAGTTTTTTCACCCAGGGCTCAAGGATAGGTTCAAAGGCGTAACAGTGGCCACAGCCGTACCAAAACACCTCAGTCACTTCAATTTTTGCGCCGGGCACTGGTTTGGCGGCGCCTTCAAGCACCTCATATTGTTTGCCCTCTTCAATGGCCGCAGGGGCCTTAGGTGCGGCGGGAGCCGCCTCGGCAAAGGCAAACAGGGGCAACAAAAAACCGACAACTAAAGCTGCAAAACGCATTGGGTTTCCTCAAATGATAGGGTTAGGCGGGCGGATAGACGGCCATACTATGGAGCAAGTTCCCCGGCTTAAAGCACAAGGTGGCAAAACTGTGATGCCACGCGCTTTGCCGGGGCCGCCGCGAGCGGGCGGGTTAATTAGTGCCAGCGTTTAACCCGGCAATAAAATTAGCCACCGCAGTAATTTCTGCGTCGCTCAACTGCTGGGCCACTTGGCGCATCACCTTGGCTTCACCATCGTTGGCGCGCTCACCAAGGCGGAAGTTTTTCAACTGTTTCTCAATGTAGGCAGCGTGCTGGCCACCTAGGCGCGGGTAGCCAGCTGGCGCATTGCCCAGGCCCACCGGTGAGTGGCAACCGCTACAGGCGGGCACACCGGAGGCAACGTTGCCCGCACGGAAAATTTTTGCACCCAGGGTCAAACCATCTACTTGCTCGCCGGAATTCACCTTCACTTTTAATTCCTTGGAGCCGCTCAGCTGCATGGATTTTGAAGCAAAGAAGGCGGCAATATTAGCCAGGTCGCTATCGCCTAATTTGTCCAAAACGCCAGTCATTTCAGGCACTACACGCATGCCGCCCTTGATGTCTTTCAGCTGTTTCAGCAGGTATTTTTCCCCTTGCCCAGCCAATTTAGGAAAGTTAGGCGTAGTGGAGTTGCCGCCATCACCGTGGCAGGCGAGACAGGCAACAACCAACGTCTCGCCCTGTTTGGCATCGCCAGCGGCGAAGACAGGTGCAACTAGCACAGCGCCGAGAATGAACAACCATGCTTGAATCGATGTTTTCATGGGGTTTCCGTTTATCTTAGGTCACAATAATCACCTGGCGGTGGCAACACACACCAGAGTTGGGTAATAGCCTAGCAGCGCTGCGCCACTGGGGCCGTAAATTCATGCCGGAAGGCCTGGCGCCGGATGCTTTGCATAGCCCGGAGCCCAAGGGGCTGGCATTATATACACACCGTTTCTATAACTCACCCTGCGCATCACCCTGAGTGGCGAAATTTCACACCCCCTCAACTCAAGCCGCGCTCGCCCCGCAGGGGCCTTCCGTACACCTAGGATCATCCATGTCCCAAACTATCAATTTTCGTATCGCGCAGTTTTTAATCAGCGCCCCCACCCTCGCCCAGTGTCCGCCGGAGACCGGTGTGGAAGTGGCCTTTGCCGGGCGCTCCAACGCGGGTAAATCCAGCGCCATCAATACCCTAACCAACAACGGCAAACTCGCCCGCACCAGCAAAACCCCCGGCCGCACCCAGCTGATCAACATATTCACCCTAGGGGACGCCAACAAACGCCTGGTGGATTTACCCGGTTACGGCTTTGCCAAAGTGCCCCTGGCCACCAAGCTGCAGTGGCAGGAGCACCTGGCTGAATACTTGTACGAACGGCGCTGTTTAAAAGGCTTAGTGTTGCTGATGGACATCCGCCACCCGCTGCAGGAGTTCGACCAACTGATGCTGGACTGGGCCAACAAGGCGGGCAAGCAGGTGCATGTGCTGCTCACCAAAAGCGACAAGCTCAACCGCGGCCAAACCAAAACCACTCTGCTGCAGGTGGGCCAATACCTCAAAAACAACCACTATACTCAAACCAGTGTGCAAACCTTCTCCGCGCTGAACAAAGACGGCCTGGGGGAATTAGAACAAACTTTGGCCCGTTGGCTGCTTGATGAGAATCAAGAAACCCCCGACGGCGCCAGTGACTCATCTGCCGAGACCAGCTAACCATGGGCCGATTTTTAGTAGGGATACTGACCCTTCTGTGTTTAATGCCGCCCACCGCAGCGGCGGCCACCAGCCTCTTTGTGGTCACCCGCAGCGATCAGCCCGGCCACAGCCTGTTGCTGGGCGGCTCCATTCACCTGCTGCGGCAAACAGACTTCCCGCTGCCCCCGGAATTTACCGCCGCCCTCAGCCAGGCCAACCAACTGGTACTCGAAAGCGACGTCTCGTCGACGCAACAGGCTCAATTAGGGGCCCGTATGCTTAGTCTGTCGCAACTCGAAGCAGGTAAAACCCTGGCGGACCTATTAAGCCCCGCCCTTTGGCAGCGCTTGAGCGCCTACTGCCAGAAGGCCAACCTGCCCCTGGAACAATTGCAGCAGAGCAAACCGTTTTTCTTCTCCATGATGCTGACCGTAACCCATCTGCAGCGCCTGGGTTTTGTGCCGGGGGTGGATTATTACTTGGACGAACAGGCCCGCAAATCGGGTAAACCCGTGGGCCAATTGGAATCCGCCGAGGAAATCCTCGCCATGATGAAAGCCGTGGATAACCTAAAGCCCGACGACATCATCAAAAGCACCCTGGACGATATGGACCGCATTGAGCCCATGCTTGCAGGCGTGCTCAAAGCCTGGCGGGAGGGAGATTTAGGGGTAATCCAAAAGGAAATGGTGGCGCCCATGCAGGAGCAAATGCCGCTGCTGTACAAACTGGTACTGGTGGAGCGCAACCAACGCTGGCTGCCGCAGATTGAACGCCTGTTCACAAGCCCAGGCGTTGAACTGGTGGTGGTGGGCAGCGCCCATTTGACTGGGCCGGACGGCCTGATTAGCCAACTGATCGCGCGGGGTTATAGGGTCTCCGCCTGGACGGCGCCCGCGCCCAAGGTCATTCAGCCCGCCTCAAGCCTCCGCCAAGCAGCTCAGTAACACCTGCTCAATGGCATCCCAATCCAAGGGGCTGGGGTGGATGATTTCCAGGCGGCTATCGTCGCATTCGTCCAACTCATTCATGGACAAAACCCCCTCCTCAGCGTTAAAACCAATGATCGCCTCGGTGGTAATCATTACCCCCTTCACCCGCTGACACACCAAGCCTGACAACCAGATAAACAACGGCTCCATAGCAAACACCGCCTCCGGCCGAAACACCCAACCGCAGGAATAAAATCCCTGCCCTTGGTTCTGCTTGCGGATAAACAACTCCCCCTCAGCCGGCGCTGGCAACTGTAAAAAACGATTGGCCAGGGGATTATTTTGGCTTGCGTGGGCTGCGCTTGTCGGCAGCTGCTTGTTGCCGTAGGGCTTAGTTAACCAGGCGAGGTCTAAGTCGCCCTGTTGGCTGTGGGCGCGGTGTTTTAATCCAGGCAGATTATCGGCAAAGGCCTCAAAAGCATCCATGTCCTGCTGGGAGGCCAAATCGACTTTACTGGCCACCAACACATCCGCCAGGGCGGCCTGGGCCTGAAAGGTTTCGTGCTCCAAATAGCGCGCATCCTGCACTTTGCGCGGGTCGATCAAACACAGGCTGGCCTGCAATTTAAGCAACTTATCAAATGGTGGACTGGTAAGAGCTGCAACAATTTGCGCTGGGTGCCCAAGGCCGGTGGGCTCAATCAAAATTCGCGCAGGCTTAGCCTCGGCGATTAAGCGGTTTAGCCCCACCTGCATAGGCAACCCCGCCACACAACACATACAGCCGCCGGGAATTTCTTTAATCATCGCCCCACGCCCTTTCAGCAGGGCGCCATCAATACCCACCTCGCCAAACTCATTGACCAATACCGCCCAGTATTCATCCGCAGGCTTGTGTTTTAACCAATGCAAAATAGCCGTGGTTTTACCTGCGCCTAAAAAGCCGGTGATGATATTGGTGGGGATTGCTTGCCAGGCCATAGATTAGTGCGCCAAGTGAATAGGGAAGGACGCAAGCTAACAGACTTACCCCCCTTATGAAATATCTGGCGAATAAAATTGAATTTGGCACCAGGGGGCGAGAAATCCTAAAGGCTTAGCGGCAATGAAAAAGAATTAAAAACCGATGACTAATTAAAAAATTACTTTTTAATTAACCCCACCAACACACTGGAAAAATTGGTCACAGACTTATGGGTAAAATCACACAGAGATGACACTGGCAGCTAGTGCATTATTCTGGCTCCAAAACACAATCACCAGGAGCACCGTATGAAACATCTATTCATTGCCTTAGCATCCTTAGGCCTTGCCGCCCACACCTATGCTGCCGACTGCAATTTAGTTTACGATGAGTTTGATAGCTTAATGAACAAACAATTTTTAATCACCCCCGGCATTTACACCAGCGTAAAAGAAAACCGTATTTCCCGCAGCGAATACAACACGCTGCAAAAAGGCAAGCTGTTATTAAAAGCGGAGAATGCTGGATACGGAGTTGCGGTGGTACACACCAACAACAATACCTGGGGCAAACTTTTATATACCTGGAGTGCAGGCGGTGCAGAATTAATTATTAAAGAGGCAACGCTGTATGGCCGCGTACTCGACGGCTTCGCCCCACGCACCCTGCGCAACATTCGCATACCCTCGTCGTATACCTATGATTTGGATACCGGCACACTCGGCGGCACAGGTGGCGATATCTGGTTTAACAATGTGGATGGCAACTTGATGTATTTATCCGAATACGGCGGTGCGGATTTAAGCTTCCCTATGCGTTCATTGTGTGATTAATTATTATTAAATTCCTATGGGTTCCTCCCGCCTACAAGTAGCTAACCGCGCGGCATAAGCCCCATGGGTTATCTAAAATAAACCAGCGTTGTACTCACTGCACGGCGCTGGCTTTATTGTTCGCACGCAGACTCTGGCCAGCATCAATCACTTTCGCCTTCGCCTTCGCTTTCGCTTTCGAAGGAAGCATTCTCAAATGGGCATTTCAAAAATTGATAAAGCATTATTTTTTGTAACTATTCAGCACTTATTGATCAGTGCTTATTGAATCTGGCTGGAGTGTTCTTGCATCTACAAACAATCATCAAGAGAGTGTTGCGTGCTGCAAGCCGCCGCAGTGATAAATACAGTTTGTTGCAGACATGCCGTGAATACATCCGTGTAGGCTCGTCAAAAAGGTCCCTCTTTTTGACGGTCTGCAATAACCTGTATTCACCACTGCTACACCGCAAATCGATTGTGCCGCACAGATAAATCCACCTCAATTTGCCGCCTGCATTGAGCGGGTAAAAATGTGCTGAATAGTTACTACTTTTTTAGCATCGAAGACCAGCACGGCAAGCGCAACCCTAACCAAAAAAGTAAAAATCAATATTTTCCAAATAAGCATTTATTTTTAGAAACATCATCTTATTATTGCAGAAAACTCACTCAAAGAGCAGCCGAATAAGCAACACACCTCAATCAAATTAAAGCACGGCATTTTCGCACCCCCGATAACACAACAGCCCCATCTTAATCCTTCTTAGGGATAAGCTTTGATAAGGAGTCGAATACTTCTTTTATGCCACCTAACACCTTGTCTTGTCTTTCACTTTCGCACACCTTTGATATGGGCGAAGAAAAAATTACATTCGTCGCCCCCATAACAATTTGATCCCTTATCGCGGGCTCCCTGGTGAGATCTCCGTAATTTGGCAGCGAAGTCGCCACTGCTGCCTTGTGCGCATACTCTTCCTCAAAATCCCTCTCTTTTTTATATTGGGAAAAAGAAAATCCAAACGCCACATAAAACGGCAGCAAAATTATGGATCGAACAAAAATTGACGGCCACAGCAATTCGATTTTTGACTCTAGCGCCTTAGAGTCCAAAAACAAACCAGCTATATAATTTGCGACCTGAATAGTAAAGTAAATACTAAAATAGCCGACAATAATCGATATCACCCCCCAAACCATTCTTGTCAAAAAAAGCACCCTCTTTCTTGCTGCGAAGGACTGGGATAGGGAACCTGCTACGACAGGAGTAATAAGCATTCTCACCTCGTCTTGGAGCTTTTCAAAATTATCTCTCGCCTTGATCACCTTTTCCATTTCCAATGACAGCGCGACGGAAGCCCTCTCAATATTTGCTCCTCCCTCAGACAAAAATGAGATGCCGGAAGCTCTAAGCTCATGAACAAAAGAATCCAAACCCAGTGCGAAGCTTTCGTAAATTGCTTGATCCCTCGAGGAGTGACACTGGCTTGCCAAATTGGAAATCTCTCGGAGCCTTTGCCCAAGCGATTTAAGTGCATACCAAGATATTTCACCCCACGCTCTATTCTCGTCAAGATTTTTAAAGACGCCAAATACAAACCGAATATCATTCTCACACTCATGCGGACTAGGCCCATCGAAGTCGCTAAAATTATGCATCGTTGGAATTAAGTTTTCCAACCGCGACAACCTCAATTCGCGGCACAACTTTTTACACTCATCAATCAATAATTCTTTAGACATGTAGCACCATTATTTAATTTATCTTTTTCAATAGGAAAAATTCAAACACAAGCAACACAACCCCAAAAGAATGCACCCAAAATACAGTCTAACAGCTTTTTGAAATACTACCTCGCCAGCACTGGCTGGCGTTATATTTGGCGAAAAAACTCTCATTCACTGCGAGTAAATTCCGGCCTTTTCGCCAAATTTGCCCTGCGAGAGTGTCGCAGGCTACGCATTTCAACAAGCTGCTAAATGAGAGCAGATCACTTATACCATGCGGCCGCAGCATAGCTTAAAAAATATATTCATTTTTAGATAACTTAATTTCTCAAACTTAAGCGCACCACCACACTTTTAAACCCCGGGGTTTTCGAGCGGGTATCCACCGCGCGAGGGATTAATTGGTTGGCCTCTGGGTAATACACCATTAAATTACCGGGGCGAATATTATAGGGTTTTACTTTTAAAGCCTGCATGCTGCCGGTGGCGGTAGTTAAATTAATGGTTTGATTTTCTTTCAGGCCCTCTTTGGCCATATCCTCAGGGTGCATCATCACCACCCAGCGCTCGGTTTGTTCCCGGTAGGCGTCCTGCTCGTGGTAAATAATGGAATTAAATTGCCCTTCCGAGCGCACACTGGTGAGCCGGTAGCCCGCCTCATAAATAGGCAGAGGGCTGAATTTAAATTGGGCTTTGCCGCTGGCAGTAGCAAATTCTGGGCTGTGCAAAATGCGCCCGCCCACGGTGAATTCCTGTTTATTCTCATCCACCTTGGCGAGGGCTTGATAGCCGGGAATCACCTTGGCAATCCACTGGCGCAGGGTTTTAGGGTTTTTAAGCAGGCCAAAATCAAATTGTGCGGCATTAATTAATTGCTGGCCGATGCGGGCAATAATGTCGATTTCACTTAATAATTGCGGGAAGCGCTCGATGCCGCCGTCACTTAGGCGCACAAAATTAAACATGGATTCCTGGCTGGTGGGGGCGGCTTCTTCATCCCTGGCCCGCACGGGGAATATCACTACCTCGCCATCGATACCCTCTACATGGCTGTGATTTAACGTGGTGGTAAGAAAACATTTAAACCCTATGCGGTTCAGGGCCTCGCGGGTAAAGGCGGTATCCGGGTTGGCGGCCCATAAATTACCGCCCAAGCCCACCAGGGCATCCATCTGGCCGTCATGGGCCGCCTGCATACAGGCCATACTATCAAGGCCTGCCGCTTGGGTGAGATTAAAACCCAACTGCTGCTCGAGGGCGGCAAGGGTTGAGGCCTGCAGCTGCGGGGTGAACCCCATGGAGCCTGTACCCTGGATATTGCTGTGGCCGCGCAGGGGCAACAGGCCCGCGCCGGGTTTGCCGATCTGCCCGCGCAGCAGGGCCAAAGCCGCCAACCCTTCAATATTGCCCACGCCTTGGGTGTGATGGGTAAGCCCCATGCTCCAGGCAAAGATACAGCGCTCGCTGTTTTGATACAGGTTAACCAGGGTTTTAATTTGCTCATAGCTCACCCCAGCCTGGGCGATTAAATCATCCCAATTTAACGCGCTAATAGCAGTTTTAAATTCGTCAAAGCCTTCGGTGTAATTGGCAATAAAACCTTCATTAAGGGCATTTTGCTCAATTAATAATTTCGCCATGGCCGCCATCAGGGCGCTATCCCCACCTAAATGGGGCTGAATATACAGGCTTGAAACCTGCGAGCCGCCTGCCAACATGGAGCGCCAATCGCTGGGGGAGGCAAAGCGCAGCAGGCCGGCCTCTTGGGCGGGGTTAATCACCACCACCTTCACACCCCGGCGGCGCGCTTGCAGCAACAATTTTACAAAGCGCGGATGGTTGGAGGCGGGGTTGGCGCCCCAAACAAAAATGCAGTCCGCAAGGTTTAAATCTTCAAAAGTCACCGTGGCGGTGGAGGTGCCCAAACAGGCTTTAAGGCCCACTCCTGAGGCCTGGTGGCAATAATAGGAGCAATTATTAATGTGGTTGGTGCCGTACAGGCGGGCTAGCAATTGCAGGGCAAAAGCCGCTTCATTAGAAGAGCGCCCAGAGGCGTAAAAAAAACTGCGTTCAGGTTTTATGGCTTTTAGGCGGCTGGCAGCGAGGTTAATCGCCTCATCAACGCTTAGGGGCGAATAGTGTTTGGCCCCGGCGGGTTTGTATAACGGCAGGGTTAGGCGGCCTAACGCTTCCATTTTTTTTCCGCTTAAGCGCGCCATAGCGCTGATGGGCGTTTGCAAAAAATACTGGGCGGGTATGCCCGGGCGAATATCGCTGGTGTGGGCTTGGATATTTTTATTGCACACTTCAAAACTGCGCGCCGCTTCGTTTTTTAAGCCGCCATTTTGCCCGCCGGTGCCAAAGGCGCAGGCTTTACAGGCATTTTTAGAGCGCAGGCTCTGCCAGAGTTTAAATGGGCCAATTTGCCAGGCGTAATGCAAAACGCTGTGCAGGGCGTGAAATCCACCACCAATTGCCATAGGGGCGCCTCAAATGTGTTGAAAAAGAAGTGTTAATTGCCGTGCTCAATGGCCGCATTATGGCGCAAATCCTCCCCGCGCACAGACCGTTATTTACCCCATAGACAAACCAGTTACAAAGGCCCAGGGGCACCACAAAATTCAGCCCCAATTCAGTTATGCGCTGCCACATTCCCCTGCCCACCCACACGAAGGAATTCCCCATGATGCTCCTTAAACCTACCGGATGTAGCCTGCTGGCAGCCCTTATTTTTGCCAGTATTCCCGCCCAGGCCGATTGGCTATTAGAGCCGGAGATTAATAGCGGCTCGTTAAAATTAAGCAACAACTTCCACTTTAGCCCCGGCGACAGCCACGAAAACAGCCTAAACGCCTACGCACTAGGCGTGCAGGCGGGGTTTGAATTTGCCAATCATGTATTTGTTAAAGCCGGTTTAACCGATGGCGAGACCGAACATTTATTAGGCTGGCAAGACCGCATTAAATTTTACGATCAACATATCTCCACCGGGGTGCAGTGGCCGGTGAGCAAACGGGTCAGCCTGCTGGGTTCATTGGGTATTTCCCACTGGGATTATTACAGCAAAGATCAAGACAGCTTTAACAAAAATCAGCCGGATAAACACTATTCCGGCAGCGGTGTGCAATACCGTGGGGGAGTTAATTTCCGTTTTAATTCTCTGCTTTCCATGAATCTATACGCGGGCAGTAAAGATTGGGGCGATGATGTGCGCTACGCCCAATATGGGGTTAGCCTGTGTTTTCGCTTTGAATAAAAAACAGCATAGTTATTTATGGCTTAATACATTGGGGGTTTGATTCACCCAAAAGAGGCTATTTAGCCAAAGCCAAAACCCCTACGTTTAATTCCGCAAACCAATTAATAAACCGCCCCACATCCTCACCGCGAAAAATCGCCCCGTGTTGCGGGCAGAGCATATCGATATCCATTTTAGAAGCCCGCTCACACCAGTCTAATTTAGCCGAATTAGACCCCATCCAGCGGCGGTGAAACCCAGCAGCCGCTTTAATTACGCGGTCAAAATCCTCCACAAATACGCTGGGGTAATCATCCGGCAATAAAGCCGCCCCTACATCGCCACTAAATAAAATACGCGCGCGGGCATCGTATAAATGGCAATTACCGGGCGAATGTAAAAAATGCGCGGGCACAGCGGTTAAGGGCAGGCCGTTTAAATCAATGGCCATACCCTCGTCGGGGATGGGCCGAAAGGTGTCCTGATTGCCGCCAAAATGTGGGATAAAACCCGCCCACAGCCAGGGGACATAACAGGGTAAAGCGGGGTTCAATTCCAACCACATGGACAGGGACGAAATAATATCGGGGTCTTGATGGGAGGCGAACAGCGCGCAAATCTGCTCCGGGTTACCCGCCTGGGCAATAGCCGAAAACACCGCCGGAAATATCTCCACCCCACCCGGGTCGGTCAATAAGGCTTGGCCGTGATAACTAATTAAATATTCATTGGTGTCGATCAAATAATTCGGCCGGGCCGGATCCCGGGCGATTACCTGCCAAAAGTGCTCGCCGTTTTGGTAAATGGTTTGGGCCTTTTTCATAGCATCAATGCTCGCGGGGGTAAGTGGTGTTTAAGCTCGGCTAATAATCGAGGGATGGTGTCGATGTAACGGTCAAATTCACAGGCCACCTGGGCCAACATAGCCTCCTGGCTGCCGCCGTAGGTGGCTTCTATTTTTAACGAGCGGGCGATGATGGTGCCCAGGCGCACGGACAGGCCGGCCCGCTCAAAATGCTCGTGCAAATGCTCAAACCGCGCCGCCAGGGCCTTTTCCTCTGCATTTAGGTGCGTACTTGATAAGGCCAGGCGCTGATTGAGTGGGCCTTGGTAGGCCGCCAGGGCGCGGGCCAACAACTGGTGCTTATGGCCTTTGCGGGCGGCCAGGCTAACCAGGTTCACCAGCTCAAAGGAGGTATCACTAAGTGCCGCCATGGCCTGGGCTAACTCCCGGCTAAAGCTGCGCAACTCGGCGGAAATCACCGCAAACCCCAGGGCGGCATCCCCCGCCTGGCGGGAGAGCACCAGGGCGTTTAAGGCCAGCAAATTAATATTAAAGGCCAGGCTTACCACCTGTTTTATTTTTTCGTTAATCCGCACTATGCCGGTTAAATTGCGCTCGGCGCTCGTGGCTGTATCTGCGCTCATGGCTGCCCCCTCGTCAATGCATCCACCTAGGGTATAGCAGCAAACCGGCGCTAAATCCTCAAGCCTGCAAGCGCGCAAGTAAACGCGGTACACTGGCCCCTTGTGTCCCACCTACGGTTAACACGTTGAACTCCTTACTTTTTATCTCGGTACTGACGCTGTTTTGGGCCATGGGCGCGCAGGCGCAGTTGCCGCGCTGGAATTTTTGGCAGCAACAGCACCCCTTTAGTATTGAGGTGGCAGGCGAGCTTAGCGGACACCCAGACCTTGCCAAGCAACTCACCCAACAGCTCACCCAAGAGCGCAAAAATAACCCGGATATTTTGGCCCTAGACGATGCAACCAGTATTGCCCAACAGGAATTAGGCGTGCTGGAGAGCCTCTTGCGCACCCAGGGTTATTACAACGGTCGCGCAAGCCTTAAAAACCTTAAGCCGCTGCGCTACCAGGTGGAGCCCGGCAGCCAATTTTTTATCGAGCAATTAATTTTAGACCTGCCGGAAAGCGACCCGCCCCTACCCTCCCTGGCCCTCTCCCAGGGGGACCCTTTAATGGCCGATGCGGTATTTAATGCATTGGAGCAAATTAAACATCACTACAGCCAACACGCCTGTTATTACCCGCTAGAGGTTAAATACCAGGTAAAAATTGACAAAACCACCGCCAAAGCCCAGGTGCGGATTTATTTAGCCTCGGATACCCCCGCGCAATTTGGCGCCAGCCAATTTCACGGCGCACCGAATATCAACGCAAATTTTTTGCAGTATTATTTAGCCCACCAAATTGGCGACTGTTTTAAACAGGCACCGCTGGATAAGATGCGGCTGAATTTATTAAAAAGCGATTTATTAACCAGCGCCGACATTCAAACCCGCTTAGACGGCAACCAGGTATTAACCGATATTTACCTCACCGAGCGCAAACCGCGCACCATTAAAGGCGGTTTAAGTTACGACGGCGACAATAAAGAGGGCCTTTCCCTGGGCTGGGAGCACCGCAATTTATGGGGCAATGGCGAGCATTTAAGCCTTACCGCAGAGCAAAACCGCATCCAAGGGGATTATGCCGCCCGCTTAACCCTGCCGCATATTCTGCACCCGCAGCAGAATTTAATTCTCAGCGCGGAATATAAACCGGAGGACTCCCCCTCCAGCCAATCGGATACGGAACTCCTAGCGGCGAGTTTAGAGCGGCATTTTTCCGAACAATTTATTGTCAGCCTCGGTGTGGAAACCGAATTAATTCAAGAGAAACAAGCGCGCCGCTCCGGGTTAATTTCTGTACCTGCGCGGTTGTATTTAAATAATACCGACGCACTGTTAAATCCCAGCCAAGGTTGGGCGCTCACCCTCGGCGCCAGCAGCACCTGGGATGCCTACCACCCGGAAATTCAATTTCAAAATCAAACCATTGCGGCGAGTTTTTATTACACCTATGTGCGCAAAGGCTTGGTGCCTACCCTCGCCCTGCGTTTTGCCAGCGGCACGCTTGGGGGCGAAGCCCTGGACTCCATCCCCGCCACCAAACGCTTTTATGTGGGCGGCGGCGGCTCGGTGCGCGGTTATCCCTTCCAAAGCCTAGGCGCGCTGGAGGAGGGCAAACCCACCGGCGGCCTCTCCTTTGCCGAAAGCTCCCTGGAGCTGCGCCTGCGCTGGGGCGAGGACTGGGGTCTGGCGGCTTTTTACGATGGCGGCTGGGCCTACCCGGACGCCAACTGGCACTGGGGCGAACAGTTTTTATGGGGTTATGGCCTGGGCCTGCGTTATTACACCTTATTTGCGCCCATTCGGCTGGATGTGGCGCGGCCCAAAACACTGCGCCCGGGCATTGATGACCCCTACCAAATTTATGTCAGCCTAGGGCAGGCGTTTTAATATGCGCCGCTTTACGATCAAAGGCCTCAGCCTATTTACCAGCAAAGCGCTGATTAAATTATTTAGCCACTTCAGCATTATTGTGCTGTTGCTGTTATGTAGCCTGTGGATTTTGCGCGCGCCTTTAGTGCAATGGGCCGCTCGCCAACCGCTGCCCAACGATTGGGCCGTGGAATTAACTGGCCTTACCAGCCCGAGTATTACCCAGTGGCGGTTTAAAGAATTAACCGTTAAACACAGGGGCGACATTGTTTGCTCCCTGCGCGAAGGATTGCTGCAGTGGAACCCGGCCCTGCTGTGGCAAAAAAAATTATTAATAAAACGCTTAAATCTAGAGTCCGCCACGATTTATCAACGCAAAACAGAAACCAACGGCGCTTTTAGCGCGCCGGATTTTAGCCAGTTGCCCAGCATCGCTGTAAAAGAAGCTTCTATTGGGCACCTGGCCTTTATCGACAACACCGCCTCACCCACCCAGCTTGCGGCACAATTAAACCGCGAAGATTATGCCTTTAATGGCGATATTCATGTGTTATGGGGCGATACACTCTTAGCCGTCAACGCCCAACTGCACAACCAACAGGGTGCGCTGATTGCCGCTATTAATACCCAGGCTAAAAGTGAGCAGGCCTGGAGTATTAGCGCACAAATAGACGAGCCTGCAGGCGGCATGCTCGGCCAACAATTAACATTGCCACCTGCGCAGCCCTTAAAAGCCAAGGCACAATTGGATATTGAATATTTTGATAAACGCTATCAAATTAACCTGGTGCAATTGGAATTACCCTGGCAAGACCAACTGATTAAAAGCCAAGGCACCCTGTGGGTAAATGCCGAGCGCACCAGTATTGAAGTGCGCGAATTACTCCTTAGCACCAACGGCCAAACCCAGCGTATAAAAGCGCTTATCACCCCCGACGATAAACAAATGAGCGCCCAGCTGGAGCAATTCCCCCTAGGGCTGCTGTCGCCCTGGTTGCCCTTGCAGGGCGGCAGTGCCAGTGGTGATATCAACGCTTACTGGCACAGTGCCCGCGCCGAATTAAGCCTTAACGCCAACGCTGAATTCACAACCGTCGTTAACGGCTGGCCGCTGTTTGTGCGCGGTGAATTTAATTATTCTCCTGAGCACTTATTGACTATTCAACAGGGGCAAGCCCGCTGGGGGGAAGGCGCTCTTAAAACCATTATTAAAGCCGACGGCAGTTTGGATTTTAAAGGCGATAAAAGTAACTTAAGTGTTTCCAGCGATTTTTTTACCCAGCAACATCTGCGCAACTTGCCCATTAAATGGCTGAATGAACCGGCCAATCGCTTAGCGCGGGAATTACACGCGCTGCCCTTTAGCGCCAAAGTGGCAAATTTAAACCTGCAAGGCCCGTTAAAAGACCCGCTTATCAGGTTTAACCTGGATGCCAAAACCCAATGGTTTGCTCACAGTTTTGACCTGCATTTAGAGGGCAAAGGCGATATGCGCGACGCCGAGTTAACCAATACGGTGCTGCAACAGGGCAGCGGCAGCATCACTCTAAATGGCCGCTTCGATTGGCGCGGCGCCAGCAATAAAATGCAGCTGAGCCTTAGCAATTGGGGCGAGGCCTTTTGGCCGGTTTATCAATTAACACCCTTAATAACAGCCCACGCGCGGGTGAATGGCGCAGCTAGCCTTACCGGCAGCCTCAGCAATCCTATTATTAATAGCCAATTAAATGTAACCGGCGAATGGGCCTTTAATGAGCTCACCGCGTTTACATTAATTAATAACGCCCAATACCAATATAATTTTGCTAAACCCTGGCCCCAGGGTTTAAGCCTGTTAGCCACCGACCAAATTGAACTTAAATTAAACGATCAACCCAGGCTCGCCTTAAGCGGCAGTTACACCGCCAAAAACCTCGACCTCAGCCTTAAGTGCGCCAATTGGGATGCACAATTAAATCAATTACTGCAATTACCCCTGGCGCCAGGCAATGGCGACCTGCAGCTTAATCTCACCGGCAGCCCTCAAGCGCCCATAATTAACGGCCAATGGCAGTACAGCCTCAGCGCCCCTGGCAATGAACCGCTGCATTGGCAAGGGAAACTCGCTACCCAGAGCAATAATTTAATTATTGAAAGCGATTTAAAAGAAGGCGAAATACCCTTAGCTCAATTGCGCGGCCGCTACCCAATTAAGGGATTATGGCAACCGCAACAATTAGACGGCCAACTGGAATTAACCGCCAAACTCGCCGCCAGCCGCTTAATGTTAGATAACCGCCGCTACCCCACCAGTGGTGACCTACAGGTGAATTTAGCGCTAGGCGGCACAGCCGATGCCCCAACCGTAGACGGGCAAATTAATATCAGCGCTGGCAGC
>DAOQGS010000003.1:0-20987 GCA_035338675.1 Cellvibrionaceae bacterium | reverse complement strand
CCTGGGCACCCGCCTCTACCTGGGCGCGCAGCTGATGCTGCTGGCTTCTGGCCATAAACACCAGGCTGGGTCGCTCAATCACATAGGCCCAGGCATCCCCGGCGCGAATATCCAGCCGCCCCTGTTTAATCAAATGCATATGGCCCTCTAAGGGGCTGGCCTGCTCAAACGCCAGGGTGCCGCACACATCACCGGCGTAAAACACCTGGGCACTGAGGTTAAATCGATTGAGCACTTCACTGAGCTTGAGCATGCAGGGGTGTACCGGCTACGAGGTCAAAAAAATGGCCTCCTGCCGGACGATTGGATGCAAATTCTGGACGATCACTTTACTCAAGTGAGCGGCTTAGCCCTAAAGTCTAGGGCGGAACTAGCAGCTTACGGAACCTTCATTATGGCCAGTCGCGCGCACGTCGTATATGCCCCATCCTTAACATCAGAAGAAACCCGCCAGCGCTGCTGCCCCAGCGGCTGCTGGCAGCAAATCGCCAGCCCCCTGCAAAAGCTCGCCATCTCGCCCGCGTTAAGTTTTGGCATACCTACCGCCATCGGCGGCCTGCGCATTTTGCTGCTGGGGGAGGGCAACGGGCAGGAAGTATTTTGTTTGGCCCACCAGGCCGGGCCAGCCGGCGAGGTGTTCGCCGTCACCCCGAATCAAACCACCCTTGAGCTCTGGCGCCAGTGGCAGAGCGAGTTCTGCCAGCGGGAGGGGTTTGACAATCTCAGCCTGCTCTACTCTGGCAGCCAAAGCCTCAGCCAGTTGCCCCTAGCCGCCGCAAGCTTTGACCTGATTATCTCCCTGGAATCCAAAGTACACAGCCTGTTGTTCGATACCCCCTATCTGGCCCGCCTATTAAAAACCGGCGGCGAGTGGCTGCGTATTACCGCCCGCCAACCCACACGGCGCCCCGCAGGCTTCAGCGGGCCCTTCAGCCTGGCCTCCCAAGTAGTTGGCAACCATTACCGCGCCACCCGCTGGTTCAAACGGGCAGTGGATGCGAGCGACACAGCCCCAGTGCGCCTGTGTTATACAGGGGGCATTGAAGACTGCCCCGATGAACTGGTCTTTGACCAATACCACCTGAAAACCGGTCAATTCACCGCCCTACCGGACGATCAGTACCAGGTGCTGATCAACAGCCGCTATCGGGACTATCTGCTTCCAGAACAAAAAGCCCCTGGCGGCGGCTTATTCTCCGATTAGACCCAAACACTTCAGTTGAAGCACTAGCACCCGTCTTGGTGAGTTTTTGAAAACACCATTGAGATCCAAACCCTCGGCATTCGGGGTCTAACTGTAGTTTTAGTTAAACGCCACAGGTGGCGTAAGACTGCCACCCGAACCATACCCAGGGCACGCCCGTTGGGTTATTGTCCCTGTTCATTACCTTTTGGCCACACTTTGGGAGCCACATTTATGTCCATCAGCGCAATCTGCCTTGGGCTTTGCCAATTTTTGTTTATGGCCTCCGTGGCAGTGGGCATTGCCTTTAACTCCCTGGTGGGCAAACAACTGGCCCCCAGCCCCAGCCTCGCCACTCTGCCATTCCTAGGCATGATGGGCGCCACCGCCGCCCTCACATTGTTTATGCCCAAGGGCCTGAGCCTATTGGGGTACAGGGGGGTGTTTATACTCGGCGCCGCAGTGGGCGCCCTCGGCTGCGCCCTGGCCACCTACAGTATTTGGTTTGAAGAATTCGCCCTGTTTTGTATTGCGGGCGCTCTGATCGGCGTGTACCAGGCCTCCGCCCTGTATTACCGCTTTGCCGCCGCCGACGCCGTGGACGGCCCCCTAAAAAGTACCGCCATCGCCTGGGTATTAAGCGGCGGCATAGCCGCCGCCCTGATCGGCCCTATGATTGGCAAAAACTTTTTACACAGCCTGCCGGTGGAATACACCGGCGCGTACCTGGCCGCTATGGTGCTGTGCCTGCTGGCCATCCCCGTCTTCGCCTTTGCGCCGCTGCCCAAGCGCCAAGCCGCCAGCAACACCGCCGTCACCTGGTGGCCCCTGCCTAGAATCGCCGTGCAAGCCATGTTGTTCTGCACGGTGGGCTACTGCCTAATGCTGATGGTGATGCTAGCCAGCCCCCTGGCCATGGCCGGCTGCGGCTTCCACGCCGGAGATGCCGCGAGCGTAATCCAATGGCACCTATTAGGCATGTTCGCCCCCTCCCTAATGACCGGCAAATGGATCGCCCGCTGGGGCGCGCCCAGCGTTGCTTGGGCGGGGGTAGCCATACTCGCCGCTGGCTGCGCCGTAGCCCTGGCCAGCACCAGCCTCATAGCCTTCCACGCCGCCTTGTTTGTGGTGGGTGTAGGCTGGAATTTTATGTACATGGGCGGCAGCACCCTCCTCACCCAAATCCCCGACGCCCCCCTGCGCGCACGGCTGCAAGCCATCAACGAATTTTGCACCTTCACTTCCGTAACCCTCGCCTCTGGGCTAACCGGCTGGGTTTATGCCCTGCTGGGCTGGCAGGCGATTTTAATTATGGGGATTATGCTGTTGGCGGGCTTATTTGCCGCCCAGTGGGGACGAAGGCCTGTGGTGCAGGTGCAGGTGCAGGCTTGAATTGGGTGATGTGATTATTGATAAAAGACTGTTTGATGCATTTTATTCTCAGCTGAGTAGCCTGGATGCAGCGCAAGCGAAATCCGATTTAACCGAATCTTTTAGGATTACGACATATGAACGCCTGCATGAGACGCAATTACATTCGCCAGAGCATGGAAATCTTGATAGCACAATCTAACAGCCTCAACGTGTGAGCCAATAGCACCGTCAGCAGGTTTAAGAAAAAACATAGGTTTATTTGCTTCCATCGCCATGGGCATTAAACTGCGGTAGTGTTTGAGTAACGCTAAATTGTATGGGTCATTCTTAACCGTTAACAACTGTTCTTGTTCGCCCAGTAACGAGTCCCTAAAGACTGTTGGAATTTTTTCCATCCACCGTAAATAGGCCTTTACCGGCCTGCTATCACGAATACCATGCTGCATAACTACATAACCAACGGGGGCCATTGTTCCAGATGGCGCGGAAATATTTGCGCTTGAAGGTAACTCACTCATTCGCTTTTTCCATCCGTTACGCCAATCCCGCAATGTTGGCCCTAAGTTTTTCATGCCCTGGATCGAAAATAAATCAGGTGCTAATGGCAACACTACTTGTTCCGCAGCAATTAACGCCGAACGATTAATTGCCCCTAAATTAGGCCCGACGTCAATTAAGATAAGTTGCGCTGACATCAGTTGCGCCGCTCGTTCAATTATGCGGTGAAATGCGGTAATAACTCGGAATGCGTCCTCCTTGCCATCTAAGCATTTAGGCCAATTTTCCGACAATAAATCCTCGAATCTAGACAGTGCTAAATTGCCGCACACCAACCCGAGCATTTCCGTAATTTTTTCCACATGTGGGTCAGCAATATCTCCTGTTCGATTAATAAGCGGCAGCAAGCTACCCATAACAGTTGCATCGCTCGCAGCCTCCCATAGTTGCGATAAACGATCTTCATCCAAAAACATTGCACTAAGATTTGCTTGAGGGTCTAAATCTATAGCAAGCGTTCGTATGCCTTGATCTGCGTACATCCAGGCCAGGTGGTAAACCAGAGATGTTTTCCCTACACCACCTTTATTATTAAAAAAAGCTACAGTTTTCAACTAGAAATCCTCGGCAAGACAGCTAAAAAAGTACGGTCGTCCATTTCAAAGTGAATTGGATTGTTGCCATTTTTTTCCATTGCTGACATCGCTCGCTGGATTCCGTATCCATATCGATTAACATATCCTAAGGCCTTCATAGCCTCAGCCAAAACAGGGTTCCGATAACTGCTGCGACGGATTAATGTTTCAGCTGTAACTTCACCATATAGCCCACCTGGACTGTGAATTTCAATTCGATCAGAAAACCAATACAGTTTAACTGGCGTGTTCGATTGATAGTCTCGATGCATAATGGCATTCAATAGTATTTCTCGAATAGCTACTTCAGGATAATCAAAAACATTTTTTTCGCGCAAGGCGGAAGCTTGCTCAATTCTCATCGAATTATTAGCTCTTATCCTTGCTTCTATTTCTCGCAATACGCTTAGCAAATCGCCAGAGATTTCTGCTTGATCATCCGGGCGATCCGTTAGTGATTCTCCTGGCAGGCGCAAAAATTGGATATACGCCCCCGGCAAAAAAAATCGAGGATTTTTGCCAAAAAGTAATAGACCGCCAACCGTCGGCACGTGATGACGGCTATCAAAAAAACGCAGAGAGGCCAATTGCTCTTCGATAGAGCGATGGTTGGCAATAATTACATCTGCGTCTACAACCTCTTGCCTGTAGGAGTGGAATTGAGAAATGGCTAAATCATTTAAATTGGCTTCGGCTATGGGGCTTGCATCGAAGCTACGTGCTCTGGAGATACGTTTCTCCGTTAAAATTCGCTCCTCCTGTTCGCTAGCCGTGGCCTTACGTGGCCCTACACGAATCCATATTTGGCCTTTGTAACGCAGCGGAGGAAGGTCAGAGGGGTGAACCTCAACAACAGCTACATCACCACCATCAAGAGAAAATTTCGCAACAACTATAAACGGCAGCGGTTGAATATTGCCATTTGAACGAAGCGCCCCTAGGTTTTCCAATAATTGCTCGCTTACGTCTATACCTGTAGGGATGCCTCGTTTATCGACTCCGATTACCAAATAGCCTGGCTTTTGATGATTAGGTAAATCATTCGCAAAAGCGCAAACGGCCTGGGAGAATTTATCCGTATTGTTGGTGGACTCCGTTCGCTCTATTCTATCACTCTCCTGATCGGCCATTAATGCAACTAACTCCGCCTTAGCGATCATAATTCCTCCAAAAAATTAATTTTCTCACCACATCTTACTGCATTAACGGCCCATAAGGGCCGCCACAAAAAACCTAAACCTTCAACGGCTTATACTTAACCCGCTTAGGCTGAGAATCCTTCCCCTTACGCTTAATAAAGTCCTCATGGTACTCAGTATAATTCCCCTCAAAAAACACAATTTCACTATCGCCTTCATAGGCCAGAATATGTGTCGCCACCCTATCTAAAAACCAGCGGTCATGGGAAATAACCAGCGCGCAGCCGGGGAAGGCGGCTATAGCTTCTTCTAAGGCGCGCAGGGTTTCCACGTCCAAATCGTTGGAGGGTTCGTCGAGTAATAATACGTTGGCGCCTTTTTTCAAAGTGTCGGCTAGGTGTAAACGGCCGCGCTCACCACCGGATAAATCCCCCACGCGTTTTTGCTGGTCGGTGCCTTTAAAATTAAAGCGGCCTAAATAAGCGCGGCTGGGGATTTCGTAGTTGCCAATTTTTAAAATATCGGCGCCGCCGGAGACGGCTTCCCAGACACTTTTATCGTTATCTAAATTATCCCGGCTCTGATCTACAAACGCTAAATTAACCGTTTCACCGATTACAATTTCACCGCTATCGGGTTTTTCCTGGCCGGTGATCATGCGAAATAAAGTCGATTTACCCGCACCATTACCGCCGACAATTCCCACAATGGCGCCTTTAGGGATGGTAAAACTTAATTTATCCATCAACACGCGATCGCCATAGGCTTTGCTGACATTGTGAAATTCAATAACCTTATCCCCCAAGCGCTCACCCGGTGGAATATATATTTCGTTGGTTTCATTGCGGGCTTGGAATTCTTGGCTTTGCATTTCTTCAAAACGCGCCAAACGCGCTTTGCTTTTGGCTTGACGGCCTTTGGGGTTTTGCCGCACCCACTCTAATTCGGCTTTTAAGGCTTTTTGGTGCGCCGCTTCCGAGCGCTGTTCTTGCTCTAGGCGTTTTTCTTTGGCTTCCAGCCAAGTGGAATAATTGCCCTCGTAGGGAATACCCTGGCCGCGGTCGAGTTCTAAAATCCAGCCGGCGGCATTATCTAAAAAGTAGCGATCGTGGGTGATGGCCACCACGGTGCCGCCAAAGCCCAATAAAAATTGCTCCAGCCAATACACCGATTCGGCATCCAAATGGTTGGTCGGTTCGTCCAATAACAACATATCCGGGCGCGAGAGCAATAAACGGCACAGGGCCACGCGGCGTTTTTCACCGCCGGAGAGTTTGCTTACATCCGCATCCCATGGCGGTAAGCGCAGGGCGTCGGCGGCAACTTCCAAGGTGTGGTTGAGATTGTGGGCATCCCAAGCGGCGATGATGTCTTCTAATTGACCTTGGCGTTTGGCCAGAGCATCAAAATCTGCATCGGGTTCGGCGTAGGCGGCATAGACTTCGTCCAGGCCTTTTAATGCGTCCACCGCTTCGCGCACGCCGTCTTCCACATTGCCACGCACATCTTTGGCGGGGTCCAGCTGGGGCTCTTGGGGTAAGTAGCCAATTTTAATGCCCGGCATGGGGCGCGCCTCGCCGATAAAATCCTGATCCACCCCGGCCATAATGCGCAGCAGGCTGGATTTACCCGAACCGTTTAAACCCAACACACCAATCTTGGCGCCGGGGAAAAACGATAGAGAAATATCTTTTAAAATTTGGCGCTTAGGCGGCACGATTTTGCCGAGCCGGTGCATGGTATAGACGTATTGAGCCATGGAAGGATCCTGCGAATTTAGTGGGTTTAATGGGGATGAAAAAGAAAGGACGGCGCGAAGGTTAGCCTTGCGGCGGGGTAATTTCAAATGCTCGGCTGAGTTTAAACAACGCGGTGAAAAACAGGTTTAAAAAACACAATTACCGCTAAAAATAATCGCGCGCAGGCAAAAAATAGACGCAATAAAAAAGGCCTAGAATTTCTTCTAGGCCTTTGAATTATGGTGCCCGGAGGCGGAATCGAACCACCGACACGGGGATTTTCAATCCCCTGCTCTACCGACTGAGCTATCCGGGCGCTAAGTGCTGCTTTAGCGAGGCGCGTATTAAACCCGCTTGCAGTGCCCTCGTCAAGGGAAGAGCGGGGATTTTCTATTCGCTTTAAAAATTATTTTGCTTGTGGTTCAGGCACATAGCCTTCGGCTTGATCAATCTGCTCGTTATTTAGGAATTTCTCTAATTGCTCGGCCAGATACTTGCGGTGGGCCGCATCCATGAGGTTGAGGCGCTTTTCATTAATGAGGCGGGTTTGGTGAGTCATCCATTCCTCCCAGGCCTGTTTGGAGACGGATTCAAACAGGGCCATGCCCTTGGGGCTGGGGTTGGGGGGGGCGTCTAAACCGGGTAGTTCAGCTTGGTATTTACGGCAAAAAACAAGGCGGCTCATGGCGGCTCCTCAATCCAACATCAGTTTTGCTCCAGCAGCAGTTTGACCGGAGCGGCCAGCCCAACGGCGGGCGGCGCGGCGCGATCGTACCACAACCAGGCATCGCTATCCTGCACGGCAGGCGTTGGGGTGACGCTGGCCAACAGCGGCTGAATAATTAATTCATAGTGGCTAAAGCGGTGGGTGAGGGGCGGCAGAGGTTTTAACTGGCGCAGGCTTTTAATGCAGGGGTGAGTTAGGCAAGCCTGCCGCAAGGAGGCCTCATCGGGGTATTCAGGCAGGCTCCACAGCCCGCCCCAAATGCCCTGGGCCGGGCGCTTTTGCAGCAGAATTTCACCGCTCTTCGTGCGTGCCAGCAGCATGTAACAGGTTTTCACCGGCACGGCTTTGGGCGGTTTTTTGCCTGGGTAGAGGGCTTGGCTCTGGGCGTGATAGGCCTGGCACTGGCTTTTAAGGGGGCAGCGGGGGCAGTCCGGCTGGGATTTTTTGCACAGGGTAGCGCCTAAATCCATCATCACCTGGGTATAGGCGCGGCAGTTTTGGCGAGGGGCAAGCTCCTCCGCCAGAGCCCACAGCTCGGCCGCTACACTAGGCGCGCCGGGCCAACCGGCAATGGCCCCCACCCGCGCCAACACCCGTTTGACATTGCCATCGAGAATCGCCGCCGGTAAATCAAACGCCAGGCTGCGAATGGCGCCTGCGGTGGAGCGGCCAATGCCGGGAAGAGCGGTTAGGGCCGCTAAGTCACTGGGGAATTCGCCGAGTTTTGCCACCTGCTGGGCGCAGGCGTGCAGGTTGCGGGCGCGGGCGTAATAACCCAACCCGGTCCACAGGTGTAACACCTCATCAATGGGTGCATCGGCCAGGGCTTTAACGGTGGGAAAGCGCTGTATAAACCGCTCGAAATAGGGAATTACGGTTTCCACTTGGGTTTGCTGCAGCATGACTTCCGACAGCCACACCCGGTAGGGGCTGATATTCTGCTGCCAGGGCAAATGCTTGCGGCCGTGGCTTTGGTACCAGGTGAGGACGGCGCGGCGAAAGCGGGTTTTGTTTATCTGTGTCATGGGGATCAGCTGGCGGTCGAGGCCGGGTTATACGCTTTGAACGGCGATTAGGGCTGGGCGGCAAGAGCGCTGATTTGAGCTGCGGCCTGCTCGCAGCTGCTGGCCTCACAGCGCTGCTGCCACTGGCTGAGACTAAAGCGATTATCCCCCAGCCACTGGGCGGGCAGTTGCCAGAGTTTGGCGCGGCGAAAGTCAGCGCTGGCAAAACGGCCCACGTCAAAGCGGCGCAGGACTAACACCTTTTGCTCAAAGCGGCTGCACTCAAACCAGGCGCCCAATGCCTCAGTGCGCACAGCCTTACACTGGCTATCAGGGTGCCAATTGGCCTCGATAAACGGCACGAGTTTGTCCTGGCTGCTTACCCGTTGATACTGCCAGCGCTGCAGCCACACAGACTCCTGCCAACCCTGCTCCGCAAGGCCTGCCTGGGGCATAGGAGTTTGGATTGCCCAGCTCGGCGGCGGCAAAGCCTTGAGGGGTAGCGCAGCCAACCAAGGGGCGGGGCTAGGTGGGCGCTGGCTGAGCGCAAGTAATACAGGGCCCAGGGCCAGCACCGCAGCCACCGCCAGCAGCCGCCCCAAAGGTGGCGCAAAGTGAGAGCCTGCTTGGCTCGGCGCTTTACGCAGGGGGGCAAAATACAGCGGCGGCAACACCACACCGGCAAATAGCAGCCAACCGAAGGTTTCATGGTCGGCAACTAGGCTACTTTTCATTTGGGTGTAGTAGCCCACTAATACCAGCACAAAAATACGCAGCCAGTTGGTCGCCAGCCCCAACAACAGCGCCACAGCCATGGTGAGCCAATAGCCCCGCGCAGGGTAATGATTCAAACAGGCCAACATGTGCCCCAGAGCCAGGGCAATCACCATATACCTAAGGCCCGAGCAGCCATCGGCAATAATAATTTGCCCGTAGGGCAGGCTGATGGTGTTGCCATCCAGGTGCGCCGTAATGCCCGCCAGTTCAACCAGCTGGCCGACAACAACACTGCTCAACGACAGCGCTGCCGAGTTAAATTCCCCCCACAGGCTGGTGGCAAAGAGAGGTAACAGCAAAATCGCCTTATAGCGCCAGCTCTGGGCAAAACCGAGCCACGCGCTGTAAGCTGCAATTATCACCAGCAGCAAAGCGCCTTCCGCCAGCAGACTAATTTGCACCGACTGCATGAGAAACCACAGCAGGGACGCAAGCCCCAAAAGGCTTAAGCGCAGCCCCCAACAGCCGCCCGGCGGCGTAACACTCGGCCTGCGCCACAGCAGCCAGATAAACACCGCCGCCACCAGCAACCCGTGGGAGAGGCCCTTATCCCACTGCAGCCAGCGCCCCGCCAACACACTGATGGTGGGCCAATAGAGCCCGATAATGGCGGGCACCAAGGCGAGGACAAACAGCTGTTGAGGCGCAAGCGGCAGGTGTTTCATGGGCAATTAAAAGGGCGGCTCAGCAGGGCCTCGACGGCACTGCTGAGTAATGCCTGGCTAAGCGGTGTGGGTGTTTTTATGGCCCTTAAGCCCGTAAAACACTATGTAGAGATAACACAGGATAGGCAGTAAAAAGGACAGCTGCAGGCCAAGCGTATCGGCCAGGGCGCCCTGGGCGAGGGGAATTAAGGCGCCGCCCACAATCGCCATACACAAAATGGACGAACCCTGGCTGGTGTGGCGGCCAAGGCCGGTCACCGCCAAGCTAAAAATGGTGGGGAACATCACCGAATTACACAGGCCAACCGCCAAAATCGCCCACATAGCAACATTGCCCGAGGTGAACACCGCAACCAGAATCAACAGCACCGCCGCCAAGGCATTAAAGGCCAATACTGTGCCGCCGGGCACTTTTTGCATCACTGCCGAACCGATAAAGCGGCCCACCATGGCGCCGCCCCAGTAGTAGCTGACGTAGTTAGCGGCGTCTTTTTCAGCCAGGCCGGCAATTTCCGGCAGGCCCATAAAGTTCACCAACAGGCTGCCGATGGCTACCTCGCCGCCCACATACACAAAAATCCCCACGGCGCCGAGCACCAAATGGCTGTACTGCCAGGCGGAGCCGGAATCCTGTGTCGAAGCGGGCAGGGCCTCATCCACAATCACCGGCAATTTCAAAAACGCAAACACTGCCGCCAGCAGCAACAGGGCAGAGGCCAGGGCCACATAGGGGATTTGCACCGCATGGGCCTTAGCTTGCAACAGAGCATCGCCAGTGAGGTTGGAGTCCACCGTCACGGCGCCCAAAATTAACGCACCGCCAATCATGGGGGCGATGGTGGTGCCGAAGGAGTTAAAGGCCTGGGTAAGAGTTAAGCGGCTGGAGGCGGTTTCGGGTTTACCCAAAATCGCCACATAGGGGTTGGCGGAGACTTGTAACACGGTGATACCACCGGCCAGCACAAACAGCGCCGCTAAAAATACAGCGTACTCGCGCAGGGCAGCGGCGGGGTAAAACATCAAGCAGCCGATGGCCGCAATCACCAAGCCAATCACCGCGCCGGTTTTATAGCCGACTTTTTTTACCAACAGGCCGGCGGGCAGGGACACCAAAAAGTAGGCGCCGAAGAAACAAAACTGAATCAACATGCCCTGGGTGTAATTTAAATCAAACACCTCTTTTAAATGCGGGATCAGGATGTCATTCAGGCAGGTTAAAAACCCCCACATAAAAAACAAAGTGGTCAACGCCGACAGGGCAAAGGTGTAGTTTTGTTGGCCTGCTGTGCCGCTGACTGAGCTCGTGGTGGAAGAAAATCCAGCCATAGATACGCCTCTTTATTATTGTTTGAGTGAAAAGCGGCCCACTGCTTGGGCCCCGTGGAGCGTGCCGTCTACTTCAACAGTGCCATCAGCAGGCGGCCTGGGCGGGCAGCAGAAGGTGATGGCTGTTAAAGCGGGCGGGGTATTATGCGCATTCCCCTGGGCGGGAGCTACGCCTAATTGTGTGATGGTTGCTTCAGCGTGTCGTGTTGCAGGGGCGCCAGTATGAAAATGTTTCACAACTTCAGTGCTAGCGCCGTAACCTGTGCAAACACCTGCACCACATGGGGTGCAGTGTCATTTGTGCGCAGGGTTTAGGCGGTTTCAGGGCTGAATTGCCAACCGAAACACTCCGCCATCAAGCGCCGCATGGCCGCTGCCGCCGCCTGGGCGCGGCCTTCGATAAGCGCCTGGCAAATGGCCCGATGGGGTTCAATAGAGTGGGGCAAACGATTGATGCGGTTGCTGTGTAAACGCAGGGAAACCCGCAGAAAGTCTTCAAATTGCGAGAAAAAACGGTTGCCGCTGGCTTTTAAAAACGCCCCCATAAAACGCTCATGGGCCTGGGCCCACAACTGCGGATTGCCCTGGGACTCCTCGACGTTTTGCAGCGCCACCGAAACGCTATCGAGCACCTCACCATCATTGTGGCGGCAGGCTAAAGAGACCGCTTCCGGCGCTATGGCCCAACACATCTCGGCAAATTCCCGCCGCAATGCATCGCTGGGGCGGGCCTCCTGCAGCCAATGTAACACCTCTGAATCAAACAGATTCCAGTACTGCACCGACTGCACCCGGATACCCTGCCGGGGCCTTGACGCAATCAAGCCTTTGGCCGTCAGCATCTTCACCGCTTCGCGGGTAACACTGCGGCTAGTGCCAAATTCCGTGGAGATTTCAGCCTCTGTGGGGAGGCAACTGGTCTCCTGATATTTACCCTGCACAATAGCTTGTCCCAACGCATTAGCCACAAGCTGTGTCAGGTTAAGCCCACCATCAACTACCGCCATACAATACCTCTACATTCAGCTGACACGGGCAGCAACGACCCTACTAGGAATAATCTTAGTAGTGTCATTTTAACTATAATTCTTTGCAAAGTGTTACATAAGTCTGACTTAAATTATGTATTTTTGCGTAACAGTGATCATATCAAAATTATCGTACTATATGCTTATATTTTGGCCGCGCCGGGACAAACAACCCTATTTGCCAGACAGGCGGCGGGTTTCAAATACGTCAAATAGGAGTGAACGGCCGATCAACAGAGGCTTGGCCGCACCGGCAGCGACCTGTAATTGACGGAACCTTTTAAGGTTTAGGATTGCCGATGGATTTCGCGCTATGCTGCGCAGCATTTTCGACGCAAGGCCCCTCTTCTATGACACCACTTGGCATGCTGTGGCCAGTTGCCTGGCTACTCCTGTTACTGCCCCTAGGCGCGTGCGCTGCAAGCGCGGCCACCGCCGATGGGGTTTACTCCCGCTACGCCCCCTCCCTCTACCAAATTCGCATCATGGAAAACCGCTCTGGCAGCCGGGCGGCCCTGGGCTCGGGGTTTGTGGTGAACGAGGGGAAATTCATCGCCACCAACTACCATGTGGTATCCAACAAGGTGATGGAACCACAAAAATACCGCATTGAAATTGACCTGGCGGGCAAACCCCTGGTGGCCAACATAGTGCGAGTGGATGCGGTGCACGATTTGGCCCTGCTCGCCCTAGATGGCAGCCCGGCCTTAGGGACGGCCCTGGCCATAGCCAAACAAGTGCCGCAAAAGGGCGAGGTGCTCTACTCCCTAGGCAACCCCCACGATATCGGCATGACTGTAGTGGTAGGTAACTACAACGGCCTGGTGGAACACAGCCCTGTGGAGCAAATTCACTTTAGCGGCGCCATCAACTCAGGCATGAGCGGCGGCCCCACTGTCAATGGCGACGGACAAGTGATCGGCGTGAACGTGGCCACCGCCGGTAATCAGATCGGTTTTTTGGTGCCCGGCCACTACCTACAGGACCTCATCGAAAAAGCCCAAGAACCCCTAGACAAACCCCTGCTGGAGGATATGGCCGAGCAGATAAAAGCCCACACTACGGCCCTGTTAGATGAGCTGCTCGCCCAACCCTGGCACCCAGAGCCCATGGGTAAGGTATCCATCTTCGCCAAAGCCGTGCCCTGGGTAGAGTGCTGGGGCAATAGCGACGAGAAAAAAGAACAGGGCACCCTGGAGGTATCCCGCGGCTGTAACTCCAACAACCAATTGTTTTTAAGCGATAAATTCTCCAGCGGTTATGTGGAGTACGAGTTCTTTTATTTCTCTGCCCCCAACTGGCCCTCCGCCAGCGTCTACCGCTATATGGCCCGCAATACCGCCAACGCCATGCCCGGCAACCAGGTGGCCAAACCCCACGCGGGCAATTACACCTGCAGCAACAACTGGTACACCACCCCTCAAGGCGGCAGCAAACGCATCAGCTACTGCACCCGCCCCTATAAACAATTACCGGGCCTGTTTGATGTGTTTTACGTGGGTGTCACCAGCGATCGCAGCCACGAGGTGGCGATGGATCACTACACCTTATCCGGCGTCACCCAAGAGGCCTCGCTGCGGTTTTTGGCGCGCTTTAAGGAGCAAATGCAGTGGCAGTAATCATCGAACACACCGACCCTAGCGGCCATGTGCTGCACCAACAGCGCTTTGACGGCAACCAAATTATCATCGGCCGCAGCTTCAGCGCCGACATGATACTCACCGACCCCTATGTAGATGCCGAACACTGCATCCTCAGCTGCGACCCGGACACCGGAAAACTGCGCCTTAAGGATCGCGGCGCCAAAAACGGCCTCTGGTGGCTGGATCACAAGCGCAATAAACAGCGGGTGATCAGCGAGCGAGTCATAGAGTCTGGCCAAACGGTTCTGCTGGGCAAAACCTATTTGCGCATCTACCACCACCTGCACCCGGTACCTCCTGCCCTCTCCATCGCCCGGGACGACGCCATCAGCGGGTTTTTCGGCCATGCCGGGCTTATTTTGGTGGTGGCCATTCTGGGCTTGGGGCTAGACATCTTGGGCCGCTATTTAGACCATCCCATCGGCGGCAGCTGGGTAGAGCGCGGGCGCGAGGCCTTTTACGGCCTGTTAGGGCTAGTGGCCGTGAGCAGCTTTTGGGCCCTGCTCGGCAAAGGCCTGGTGCAACACTCCCGCTTTCGTTTTCATTTTGGGCTGTCCCTGTGTGTGATGGCTATTTGGGTGGTGTGGGAATTTATCGAACCCTGGCTGATGTACAACTTCAACCTCAGTAAAACCAGCGCCGATTGGCTCGACCGGGGCCTGCAAGCGCTAGTGCTGGGCGGCGCTTTTTACCTGGCACTGAGCTTTAGCACCCGGCTTTCTAAACGCATGCGGGCACTTTTAGCTGGGCTCATCCCTCTATTAATACTCGGCTCAGGCGTTACAAGCCTATTTGAAAAGAAAAACCGCTTCCGCCCGGTGCCCGCCTACAGCCATGTGCTGGTGGAACCGGCCCTACAGTGGCGCAGCCCAGCCCCCTGGGACACCCTGACGGGCGATGCCGAGAAAACTTACCTACCCTACGATAAACACGCCGATGACGATGATGGCATTGACGATGCCGCAGACGACAGCGCCGAATCGACCACCACTGCAGAGGAGTAACCCATGAAAGCTTTAGGTTCTTGTTTAATGCTCAGCGCACTTCTAACCAGCTGCGCCTGGGTAACCCCCACCACCCGCGGGCAGGCCATTGCCTATTTACAGCCGGAGCAAGTGCAAAGCTGCCAAAAACTCGGCCGCGTATCCGTCGAAACCGTGAATAAAGTTGCGCTTATGCAGCGGGACGCGATAAAAGTGCAAAACGAATTAATTACCATGGCCAAAAATGAAGCGGTGGTATTAAAGGCGGACACCATTGCACCGGAGAGCGAAGTGAAAGACGGCCGCCAAACCTTTTTGGCCTATCGCTGCCGTAACTAGCCACTCTTCCCTGTAATAAGCCAGACGTGATCGGGTTGAGTACTAAATGGATAAGGCCTAAGCCCGCTCACAATTGGTTTCATGCCGCCGCCCGCAGGGGTAAACGTTCGGAGAATCCTATGACAACACCACGCCCCCTACCGCCCTAAACCCTCGCCACCACCATGCAAAAGGTACGAGCCGCCGAAGATGGCTGGAATGCGCGCAACCCTGAAAAGGTTTCCCAGACTTATACCCCCGACAGCAAGTGGCGCAACGCAATGTATTTTTAACCCGCAAATGGCAAATGGCAAATGGCAAATGGCAAATGGCACACGAATATCGCCTAATAAAAGAATTATGGGCCTTTGAGGACAATCGAATTGCGGTGCGTTTTGCCTACAAATGGCACGATGACAGCGGCCAGTGGTACCGCTCCTATGGCAATGAAAACTGGGAATTTGATGCCTAGGGTTTAATGCAAATCTCTACGCTAGTATTAATGATTTAGTCATTGCCGAACACGAGCGCAAGTTTCGCTGGCCCCAGGGGCCAAGGCCGGCGGATGCGGCGGGGTTGAGTGAGTTGGGATTGTAAAAAGTTTAAAGTAATGCTCGGGGTACTTTTTTTGAAAGCCCATCAGAGAAAATTTGCAACATCCTTGTTACAAATCCGGTTAAATTGCTCGATTTCAAATCGACATTGATAAAAAATATGCCACCGTAATGACGCCAAAAATTAAATGGGGTATTTTAGAGCGTACACCATATCTGATTCGCAATCTGATTCGGTCTTAATTGATATAGGATTAGAACCTATAAAGCTCATCAAATCCTTCCAGCCTAAGTTTTCGTTTGGCATTAGACTGAAGCTTGCAACAACAATTTCGTTTGCGATTATTTTTGTAGTGCACAATTTTTCGCTATTATTTGTAGCGTCGAATTTTATTTTTCCAATAATATCAGCAGGGGTTATCTTAAGCGAGGTTTCTAAAACTTGCTCAATTTCAATCGCGTCCTGAGATTTGGATCTATAATCTAACCCTTGATCCTTCAGTTTCACCAATTCTAATGTTTGCTTGTTCGACACCCCCGATGAGCTTTTGAGTTGCGACGCTGTAGGACGAGCATACAAAATCTTCCCGGGATTGCTAGCTAAGAATTGGCTTTGGGCGCAAGATGACTCTCGATATATTTGAGTGATGGATTGCCCTGTACCGCCTCTAACTTTACCTTCTACATAAATTTGATTATTAGAAACTAGGTCCTTGAAGTTAAACCCCAAAATTGTAGCGTCAACAATTACGTTTCCTTTAAAATCATAAAAGGTGGGATACTCTTTGCTTGATATATCAATTGATAATATTGTGTTGGGTGGTACGATTTTTACTATTCTATCAACCATTGTCCTAGTTTTACTTATTTTCTGCTCTGATTGATTTGTTATATCAACGCTCTTTTCCAGTGAAGCGCTCCCCCCAAAACCATTCGGCAGCTTCAGCTCGCCTGCTACTTTGCCGGTGGTGACCAACTTTGTTGTCATTGTCACCTGTGATGAATCGGCGATTTGGACAGATATTTCTTTGTCAACATTTAATGCGCTCGATGTGCAATTTGCTGCAATATAGGAATCAACCGTTACAGTGGTTGGGACTGGCGACACAACAATGCCCGTAGCTTGTATATCATTGCCGGGGGTCAAATAAATATTGGACGGCTTTGCTGATTTGGATGCCGAAAGGTAAGCAATTTTTTTAAAAGCGCTCCAGCCAGACGTGGATATTTTCTTGCTCAAACCCGGACGAGCGGCATTTGTAATCCAAGCATCTACATCAAGGGTATCCGCAATCGACGGCACTGACACCAGGCCACATAAAATAATGCAAGATCTTAGTTTAAAATTCATTTTAGGCTCCGTATATAATAATGAGAAAACAAGGAAAACTCGCATTCCTCACAAATTTCCCTTGTTATGTAATTGCCACCAGGCGGAGGCATCTTAATTTATAAGATCCGGTCTGGTCAAGAGTTTTTGCACATAAAATCAGCAAAAATAGATAAAATTTGCACTCGAAACTCAAAATCTATACGCCCCTTCTTATTCCTTGCGTATTTCTCATTGATCCACCGCGGCATTGCATATTGATTGCACATTATCCATGACAATTGGCCCGACTCAACTCCTTTTAAGCATAAGCTCTTCGCACTATCAGTTAAATATCAAGTTAAAAAAAGAATCATACGAGATATGTTAAGGAACCTCTGAAAAATGTAGGCGGCGAAGCACTGGCTAGGCGAATTTGCCAAAAAAAGCGGAGTTTACATGTAGTAGATGAGCATTTTTTTGGCAAATTTAACACCGCCAGGGCGAGTAAAGTAATATTTCAGAGGTTCCCTAAAAATTTTGCTCACCTCGATCCATGGGAATCCATTCACCCAATTAAATCATAAGCATTATTCACCAACGTAATCCCCACTTTATTTTTAAAAGTCATGATGGATTCTGGGTGAAATTGCACAGCGGCAATTGGCAGAGTTTTATGCTGGATGGCCATAATAATTTTATCATCCGTAATCGCCGTTACAGTTAAATCCGCAGGCAACACATCGGCAAGGGCGTACAGGGAATGATAGCGGCCCACCTGGATGCGATTTAATTCCAAACCTTTAAAAATCCCCGTATTAGGTGTTAACACGGTAATCTCCGAAGGGCGGCCGTGTTGGGGAATATCTAATACGCCTAAGCGGCCGCCGAAATATTCCACTAACCCTTGCAGGCCTAAACACACACCGAAAATTGGAATTTTACGTTTAATTAATTGGCCGATGGTTTGGTTAAGGGCAAAATCCTGGGGGCGGCCGGGGCCTGGGGAGAGCACGACTAAATCGGGCTTTATGGCGTCTAAACGGGACTCATCAAACCCGTAGCGCAGGGTGGTTACGCTGGCGCCGGTTTGGCGGAAATAATCGGCCAGGGTGTGCACAAAACTGTCTTGATGGTCGATTAATAACACTTTTTTACCCAGGCCTTTTTGCTGCACGAAGCTAGCTTCTTGCGCCTTGGTTTGAGCTTTGCCTTGCAGGGCGCGAATTAAGGCCGAGGCCTTAACGCGGGTTTCTTCTTCTTCCGCCTCGGGGATAGAGTCGCTGAGCAACGTGGCCCCTGCCCGCACTTCCGCTATACCGCCTGCGATGCGAATAGTGCGCAGGGTGAGGCCGGTGTTGATATCGCCGTTAAAGCCTATTTTGCCTACGGCGCCGCCGTACCAGCGGCGGGCGCTGTGTTCGTGGTGTTCCAAAAACGTCATGGCGCCGAATTTGGGCGCACCGGTTACGGTGACCGCCCAGGTGTGGCTTAAAAATGCGTCCAAGGCGTCGTAGCCTTCCCGTAAAGTGCCGCGCACATGGTCAACGGTGTGAATCAGGCGGGAATACAATTCAATTTGCCGCCGCCCAATCACTTCAACGGAGCCTGGCACACAGATGCGAGATTTATCGTTGCGGTCCACATCCGTACACATGGTGAGTTCGTTGTGGTCTTTATCGGAGTTGAGCAGGGTGCGAATTTGATCCGCATCGCTAATGGCATCGGTGCCACGGGGAATAGTGCCGGAGATGGGGCAGGTTTCCACTAAGCGGTCGGTGACGCGCACAAACATTTCCGGCGAGGCGCCCACTAAATATTCGCTCTGCCCCAAATTCATAATAAAACCGTAGGGCGATGGATTGGTGTGTTTTAAGCGAATAAATACCGCGCTGGGGGCATCGGTACAGGGTAAAAAGAAGGTTTGGCCGGGCACCACTTCAAATAAATCGCCACGGGCGAAATACTCTTTGGCGGTATTGACTAAAGCGGCATATTCACCGGGTTTGTGGTCACATTCGCGGGGTGCACTTAAGGCGGGCTGATAGGCAATTGCCTGGCCGGTGCGGGCGAGGCCTTCGGTGCTGGTGCCGCCTAAGGAAAATTCATAGTGGTAAACAAAGGCTTCCTGGCGCTCGTGGTCGCGAATAAAAATACTGTCGGGCAGAAATAACACCATATCCCGCTGATCATCTGCACGGGGCAGCACAAAGTCGATTTTTTCAAACTGGAAGGCCAGGTCGTAGCCCAGGGCGCCGTAGAGGCCCAGGTGTTGATCTTCGCTGCTAAAAAAACACTCCCGCAACAGGCGCAACACACTAAATACGGATGGCTGACGGCTGCGCTCTTCTTCGGTAAATACCTCGGCGCTAGGTTTAATGCGCAGGTCGCAGCGCGCAGGATTTAGGCTTAGCTCGGCAATAAATGCACAGCCCTTTAACTGCTCGGCCAAAAATGCCAATACCACTTCACCCCGTGTATTTAAGGCTTCAAGCCAGAGGCGATCGGCTCGGCTGGTGACGCTCAGCATGGGGTTTACAAACCCCATGTCCCAACGCTTGTAGCGGTTGGGGTATTCGTAACTGGAGGACAAGAGGCAGCCTAATTGGCTGTCGAGTTGCTGGGCGAGTTGATCGACGGCGGTGTCGTAACAGACGGCTTCTGCGCTGCGGCTTACCGTAATACCGGCAGCTGTGGTGTAGCGGGCAATTGGCATTGTGTGGTCTCGATAGGGCGAAATCCCCGTTCTGGGGCTGGCCTATTATGGCATGGGTTTATGCCTGCGGCGCGGGGGTTTTTCAAAGGATGGCACTACTGAAGCAGCATTTAGCGGGGTGCTTGCCACTATCGAGCAAAACAATTAAGTGGTATCGGCAAGCCGAGTTAAGCATCTGACGAATTAAATACGCAACCCCAACGCCAAGGGGAATTAAATTTGTCGGCCACCTGCGCAAAAAATTCTGAATGTTAAATCACTTTAATCAACTGAACACCGAGCGCGATTTACATAAGGAAACTGTATTGAGTGACCGACAATTTTTATACAACGATTGGTGCAGCCCATTATTAACCCGGCGGCAAATAGTGCCGGGTTAATAATGGCGGCATGAATGCCGCCTTGGCGGTGCAAACCGCCGCGAGCTGCACTAAAACAAGGAAATCCACGCATTTCCGCCAGTTTTAGTGCAGCGAAGGCAAAATAGATCAGGACGATCTATTTTGCCGCCGGGTTAATAAGTATTAATGGCCAACACGTGGGTCACGCCTTTTAGCCGCAGGGTTGTGTGGCCAGGCTCCTGCGCGTAGGGCAACTGCCGCTGGCCGTTACGGCCTAAATTAAGCTGGGCAAATAAAACCTCTAAGGCTTCGCGAGCGGCGCGCACCGCTTTAATTACCGCCACAGAGGCGCGCAGATGGTGCTGCTCGATAACAACACTGTTGCCGGTTTTAAGCTGTACATGCACGCGGCAACTGGTTACTAATTTTTGCTCGTGCGTTAATTCACGCATCTTCACATTTACACACTCGATGGGCACACCTAAGCGTGCAAATACCCAGCGTAAATACCGCTTTAAAATCGCTTTAAAACGGCGGGAGCGAGCGATAAAAGCACTTTGAATATTAATATGCATGGCGAGGTCTCCAGATGGTTTTTAGGCATACTAGACAAGTAAAACTCTCTCAACAAATCGAATATTTTTGTATCGTGCGCAGGTTTTTTAGAGGTATCGAAAAACCCATTTTCGATAATCACTCAACACATAAAAGGCTTTTACCTAATCTGCGCGAGTGGCTTTGGGAGTAGCGAATAAAAAATTAGTTTCATTTAGGCCCTGCGATAAAGCCTTGCACTGGGAAATTTTTGCCAATGGTGTCGCAAATTGGTGTGTAAAATCGAACAATTACGCAGCCGAAAAAATTTTTTATCGGCGCGCAAAGCTGTGATGGCGAAACACTATGAGGCTACGGCAAATTATGCCGACGCGGCTTCTACGTCGGCGGGGGGATTTTGGTTTTGAGTGCCGGTGCGCGCATCGACATAGGCGAGGGCCTGGTTCACCGCTAGGGCCACCTTGTCGGCCATT
>DAOQGS010000002.1:0-24387 GCA_035338675.1 Cellvibrionaceae bacterium | reverse complement strand
GCTCGCGCCAGGCGGGGAGTTCCCGCTGCCACTGCCGCGCCACCTGCCAAATGCCCGCCAGCAGATACACGGCCACCAGGGCGCACCAGAGCAGGATAAACACCACCAGAACACTGGCGAGCTGTACCCGGCTGCCGATAAATTCCAGCTCCTCCACTTCAATATCGTAGGTGCCGGCTTGGGTGGGGGCGGGAATATCGATGCCGATCATCAACACATTGGCAAAATCCAGCTGGGCATATTCCCGCTTGGGGGCGAATTCCCGCACCCACCAGTCCGCCACGGAAAACCCCGCCAGGGGCAGCTCCAACACCTGGCCCTGCTCACCGGGGCTAAAAACATAGCCTTGGAATTTGGCGGTATCCATCTGCCCCGGCTTGGAAAAGCGCCCGTCGAACACCCGCATATGCAGCCGCAGCACACTGCCCGGCCCCTGCAGCCGCACCTTGATGCGCAGGCGGTCGAACTGGCTTAGGTCGCGGCCCCGGCCGGCCTCGTCTTTAAGGCTGATCTGCATGGCGCAGAAGGGGTCTTGAGTCTGCGGCTGAATCACACATTGATAGCGTCGCGCGCCGAGCCACTTAGCCTCGGTCTGGCCGCCTTTGTTTTTATCGGTGATCAACAGCCGGTTGAACTGGCTCTCCTCGCCCAGCTTCCAGTACCGCTTGGGCAGCAGCGGGAAACAGGCCAGGGCGATAACCGCCATGGCAGTTAGTAACCAGGCGGCGATAAAGTAGGGCCGCTTAGTCAAGGTTGAGTACCCCGCAATCAATCACCCGATTGCCGTTGGAGGCGGTTGTGTTGAGGGCCAATTCGCAGCGGTTATAGGCCTGTTCTAAAAGGGCCTGGGCGGGGAAGAGAATCACTCCGATGGAGGCACTCAAGGATAGGGGGGCAGGCTCGTCAAAGCTGATCAGGTTGATGTGGTGGCGCAGCTTTTCCGCCAGCTGCAGAGCCTGGGCGTGGCCGGTTAGGGGGCAGAGCAAAATAAACTGCCCCTCGTGCCAGCGGGCCAATTTATCCTGGGGGCGCATATGGCTTTTGAGGGCGTCCGCCAGGGCGAGCAGGGCTTGATCTTTTGCATCCCGGCCAAAACTCTCGCCGATGCTGGTGTATTGATCCAGGTTCACCACCAACAGGCCCATGCTGTCGTTATCCGCCCAGAGGCGGCTGGCCTGGCTCCAATAATCGATAAAGCCCTGCCGGTTGTAGATGCCGGTGAGATCATCCTGGGGGATTTCGCAAAAGGCCGGCGCGCTCTCTTCAAATTCCACCACCGCAGGCTTCTGGCTCTCGATATTGGCCCGGGCCTGGGCCAGCAACAGGCGCCGCAGCCACAGGCGCTGCAGGCTCAACAGCAGCAGCAGCGCCGTCCACAGGCCCAAGAGGCTTAGGTAACAGGTTTGCACGCTGATGTAGGGGCGCAGCAGCGCCAATTGGGCCAGCTGCAATTCGTGATCGCCGAGGGCGGCGGGGCTATCAAGGTCAATCCCTAGGCTGCTGACATGGTCGAAGCGGGCGATGTTGTACTCGTTTGCCACCGGGTGGCTGGCCAGCCACCAGTCGGCCAGGGCGAATTCGCTGAAGGCTATATCCACCGGCTGGTTGGCATCCTGGGCCGGCAGCATCATTTGGTTGTACTGGGCATCCTCCGGCAGCGTACCGGCCGCCCCCGGCACATGGTTGCGCACATAAAGGCGGAAAAATTGGTTCTTCGACTGGGCCGCCAGGGCAATGCGCAGGCCATAGGCGTCTTGCCAGTCCAGGCTCGGGTCAAAGGCCAGGCTAAACCCGCAGGCCTTGGCGCTGTACTCGGCGCGCACCCGGCAGATCCAGTGCAGCTTTTCTTTGTTCAGCCACTGCACCTCTTGATCGCTGGAATCGGCATAAATGGAGGAGCGCAGGCTGACCTGGGCCTGCAGCAGAGAGGTCACCCGCATGGGTAACAGGTGGGGCAATGGCAGGCACAGCAGGCTAAAAGCGATAGCGCCGAGCAGCCACTTGTCGTGCCGCGTCAGTACTATTCGCAAATACGCATACCGCCCCAAC
Organism: Cellvibrionaceae bacterium; assembly: GCA_035338675.1. Classification (GTDB taxonomy): domain Bacteria; phylum Pseudomonadota; class Gammaproteobacteria; order Pseudomonadales; family Cellvibrionaceae; genus CAMCXE01. The sequence continues at coordinate 22,338 of DAOQGS010000002.1, read as the reverse complement.
ATCTAATGCCCTAAGCAGATTTAACATTGCCTTAAGCATAGTCGGCTTTTGCCCATCGGCCCTGTAGGGGCACGTTAATTGGGTTATGAGTAAGGGTGTTATTAAATTAAGCCGGATCGTAGGGGCAACCCTTGTGGTTGCCCAGTTAGTCCCCCTGCCATGGAGCATGCGCTTACTGGGCAGAGGGCACCCACGAGGGGCGCCCCTACAGCTGCTTTCTAATTGGGACTTCCTTAAGCCCTAGGCGGGAATTTTGAGGCGTGCCGCGCCCGGATTGGCTAAAAACTCAGCCGCGGGCCTATGGCGTTGGAGAAGACAGGGTTGGGGTGTGGCAGGGAGCTGCCCTGCGCGCGCGGGGCGGCGAGCGCCGCAGAGCCGCAACTGCCGCTGTCGATATGTTTTAAGGCCGCCGCCAGCAGGGACTCATTGGCGCTGCCTAAGGGGTCGCGGTACTGGTCGGCCACCTCACAGCCTAGGGGGCTGCCCTGGGTCTGCACGGAATTGCGCGGCGCTAAGCCGCTTTCAAATTCGCTAAAGCCTTTGGCGTTTTCGTAGCGGAAATTAATGGTGTAATAATCAAAGCCGCAATTGGAGAGGGGGACCATGCCGTAGGGTTTGCCGCAGGTAGTGGTGCCCACCTGCACCACCGGGAAATCCGCCCCCCGCAGGCCATTGATCAGGGATTCACTGGCCGAACAGGTGCTGGCGCTGGTCAACACATACAGGCGTTTTAAATTGAGCGTTGGCAATGGCTGATCTTTGGCCACATCGCTGCTTAGGGCCCGGCTGGTGGGCCAAAATGGAATCACTTCATCTCTGTACTCTGTATTGCCCGGCGCAAAGCGCAAAGCGGAAAACACGGAGGTTTTTTTAACCCCATCGCCGCCCACCATATAGGCAAGCTCAGAGGCTAAATCTAAATAACCGCCGCCGTTAAAACGCAAATCCAAAATTAATTCTTGGACGCCGGTTTGGTTGATCTCATTAACCGTATTAATTAATTCTTTTTCCCCGGTGCCGTTAAAACTGCCGAAGGAAAAATAAGCTACCTTGCGCTCGTTGGCGGCGGTGAAATACTGCAGATTTTGCACGCTATTAACCTGCACTTCAGCAGCGCTTAAACGCACCTCCGGCTGCTCCACGCCCTGGCTATTTTTAAATACAAAGCGGTGGACGGGGGACTGCTCGGTGGGGTACGCAGCCGCTATTAACTGCTCATTGCTGAGGGCTGCTGGAGCAAAGCCATCCATCTGCACCACCCGATAGCCCCGCACAACACCTGCTATTTCGGCGGGGGAATTGCGCTCGACATAAGCCACCACAATTTCTCCGTTGCCATCGCGAAACCAGGTGATGCCGTAACTTAAGGCTTTGCCCAGAATAAATTCTTTGTAGTTTTCTTCCGACGACACATAAAAATGAAAACGGTCGGCAGGTATTTTTAATAATTCAAAATACGCCTGGGGATTTAAATTGGTGGTGGGGTCTTTATCCTCCAATTGGGAGGCCCATAAATAGGTTTGGTGGCTGAAACTGCGCAGGGCGAATTTTTCTAAACTGGCACTGCCTGCGCGGTCTAGAAAGGGTTTGCCGGTCATAGGGTCAATACCCGTGCGCGCCGCCGCACAAAGGTTTAAATAATCCTTAAACGATGCATATTGGTTTTGAGTCCAGGTAGGCCCAGAGGATTGGCCGTCGAGGCTTCTTGTGGTCACCTTAGTATCACCGCAGCCTGCCAGCAGGATTAAGGCTAAACACAGCGTTGATAGCAACACTTCCTTCAATAAGTTTTGACGCATCGGCACACCGCTCCATTAACACATGTGAAATTATTAACACCCAACACCCGGCCATTAATACCGCTGCAAATCAGCAACAGGCCTGCAAACCAGGTGCTTACCCGAGTTGAAAGTGTACGCCAAGGCCCGCCCTGAATGAATGAACAAACCGCCAAGCTGGGCCACAGGTCAAGGTTTTTATAGCCAAAGTCGCTACACTTGCGCGTTTATCCTGCCCGCCGTTTATCCTGCCGCCAGAGTTTGCTTATGTCCCAGCCGAAACCCCCAGTTCCCAAGCTTCCGCCCTCCTGCACCTCACAACCGATTACCTGGGTGGGCATTGTGTGTATGTTAGCCTGTGTTTTTAGCTTGCGCTTTTTGCCCACTATGGCTCTGAGTTATCAGGTGGTTTTAATCCTCGCCTGCTATGTTGTACCCATCGCAATTTTGGAGTGGAAATACCTAAAACCCCAGCTGCGCCCCTCCTCCGGTTTAGACCTTATCAATCCCCCCAAACCGGCCAACAGCGCACGGGTGGCCACCAAATTATTCGGTTTGTACGCAACCTTCGGCCTAATGGCGCTGTTTTACAGTTTAATTCCTGAATACATCGGCGGCTTTTACACCCGCTACTGGCGGTTTATTGCCGATCTGGCAATTGTATTTGTGCCCGCCTCCGTGCTGTATTTTGCCTGGGTAGACCGCCGCATGCGCCACCCTGAAGACGGCTACTACCAATTAGGCCGTTTTTTATTGGGTAAAACTAACGGCTTAAACACCGCTAAATTGCGCCAACACCTCACCGGCTGGGGGGTTAAATTTTTCTTTTTACCCTTGATGTTTATTTACGCCCTGAGTTTTTTTGAAAAGGCGCAAGGCTGGAATTTATTCGACTGGGAATTTTGGCAAAACAAAGGCGCCACTGTGCCCACCGATTTGTTCTACGGCATTGATGTGGTGATCGTAACCGTGGGTTATTTGTGCACCCTGCGCATTTTTGACTCCCACATCCGCTCCGCCGAACCCACCGCCGCTGGATGGTTGTGGGCGCTAATGTGTTATGAACCCATTTGGTCGTTTGTGGCCGCCTCTTATATTAATTACAACTCGGATAATTTTGAGTGGTACCAGTGGCTGGATGGCAATTTGGTATTACAGGGTATTTGGGGCGGCGCCATTTTAATCTTGACGTTTATTTATATGCTGGCGAGCGTGGGTTTTGGCCTGCGCTTTTCCAACCTGACTAACCGCGGCATTATTACCAACGGTGTATACGCCTGGTGTAAACACCCGGCCTATGTCAGTAAAAATCTAAGCTGGTGGTTAATTGCCGTGCCTTTTGTGCTACACGATAAAGCCACCTATGTAACCGTAATGCGCGACTGCGCCGCACTCTTAGCCCTCAACGGCGTGTATTTTTTAAGAGCCCGCACCGAAGAGCGCCACCTCTCTTCCGACCCCACCTATGTGGCCTACGCCCTGGCCATGAACGAGCGCAGTATTTTTGCGCCCCTGGCCCGCAAATTACCGTTTTTGCAGTACAAACCAAGTCAGGCATTGGTGGATTTAAAGGAATACCAATAGAACCTCGGCTCAGGATGCTCTACCAGGCAGTGCCGCCTGCGTCCCAACCGTCATCCTGCGCGCAGTCGCAGGATCTATTTATGTTTGGTAAGAGATCAGCACATTTAATTTTTATCTGGCGTTTCGCCGCCTGCGGCGTACTGCAAAGATGTGGTTCTAGGGAGGCGTTGGAGTGTTTATTTAAAGGGATTTGGCAAGATTTTATCTTGGGTAGAAGTATTGTTTGCTTGTAACTATTCAGCACACTTTACTCCCCACTTCCGCGCGTGGGGCAAATTCAGGAGGGTTTAGCCATCCGGCATAATTGATTCGCGGTGTAGTCACCACTGCGGGCGCTCTATTACGGGGTAACAGCCCTAAAACACACACGCGTTAGTTCCCAGTCAGTGCAGGAATTACCTCCAGCCACACAAAAAGATGCTGAATAGTTACGTTTGCTTAACCCTTAGGCAATAAAAAAGCGCGGTAAAAACCGCGCTTTTTTATTGCCTGAAATTCGCTTAAAACCTGCGCACCCTATGGCTTTCATCTTCCTGAATCGACAACTCATCGGCGGCATTTTTTAAATAATCCGCATCAGTTTCCGATCTAAGTTTAATCATTAAGCGCAGGTCGTTGGGAGAGTCGGCGTGGGCCAGGGCGTCTTCGTAGGTGATGCTGCCGCCCTCGTATAAATCAAACAGCGCCTGGTCAAAGGTCTGCATACCCAGTTCGGTGGATTTTTTCATCAGTTCTTTTAATTCATGCACATGGCCTTTGCGGATTAAATCCGAGGCTAAGGGCGTGTTTAACATAACTTCTAAACAGGCGCGGCGGCCACTGCCATCGGGGGTGGGAATTAACTGTTGAGCGACTATGGCTTTTAAATTTAAGGACAAATCCATCCACAATTGGGAGTGCCGATCGGCGGGGAAAAAGTGGATGATGCGATCGAGCGCCTGGTTGGCGTTATTGGCGTGCAGGGTACACAGGCACAAATGGCCGGTTTCGGCAAAGGCGATGGCGTGGTCCATGGTTTCCCGCGAGCGCACCTCACCAATTAAAATCACATCCGGCGCTTGCCGCAGAGTGTTTTTTAAGGCCACCTCAAAACTCTCTGTATCTATGCCCACTTCCCGCTGGGTAATCACGCAGCCTTGGTGCTGGTGAATAAATTCAATAGGGTCTTCGATGGAAATAATATGGCCTTTGGAATTGCGGTTGCGATGGCCAATCATGGAGGCGAGGGAGGTGGATTTACCGGTACCGGTGGCGCCCACAAAAATAATTAAGCCGCGCTTGGCCATGGCCAAATCTTTAATAATTTCCGGCAGGCCTAAATCGTCAATTTTAGGAATATTGGTTTCAATGCGGCGCAGCACCATGCCCGCTAGGTTGCGCTGGTAAAACGCACTGGCGCGAAAGCGGCCGACGCCGCGCACGCTGATGGCAAAGTTTAATTCTTTGCGCTCGACAAATTCCGCCCGCTGTTTTTCGTTCATGGTGGAGAGCACGGTTTCGCGGGATTTTTCCGGCGATAGGGGCGTTGTGGTGACCGGCACAATTTTGCCGTGTAATTTCATAGAGGGCGGCACACCGGCGGTAATAAATAAGTCGGAGGCGCCTTTTTCCACCATCAGTTGCAATAAACGATCAATATCCACGGCCTACTCCAATTAAAATTTGTCGGGCATTTTGGCTTTTTCCCGCGCATTTTCGCGGGTGATGATGCGGCGCTCCAATAAATCCGCCAAACACTGATCCATGGTCTGCATGCCCACATTGGCACCGGTTTGAATGGCTGAGTACATCTGCGCCACCTTATCTTCACGAATGAGGTTTCGAATGGCCGGGGTGCCGCGCATAATTTCGTGGGCCGCTACCCGGCCGCCGCCGATGCGTTTGAGCAGGGTTTGGGAAATTACTGCCTCTAAAGATTCCGACAGCATGGAGCGCACCATGGATTTTTCCTGGGCGGGGAATACATCCACTACCCGGTCGATGGTTTTGGCGGCGGAGGTGGTGTGCAATGTGCCGAACACCAAGTGGCCGGTTTCAGCGGCGGTGAGGGCTAGGCGGATGGTTTCTAAGTCCCGCATCTCACCCACCAGGATAATATCCGGGTCTTCCCGCAGGGCTGAGCGCAGGGCCTCGGCAAAGCCGTGGGTATCGCGGTGCACTTCGCGCTGGTTAATCAGGCATTTTTTACTTTCGTGGACGAATTCGATGGGATCTTCGATGGTGAGAATATGGTGGTATTTGTTTTCGTTGATGTAGTCGATCATGGCCGCAAGGGTAGTGGATTTACCCGAACCGGTAGGCCCGGTTACCAGCACCAAGCCCCTGGGCACCGAGCTGATATCGCGAAACACCTGGCCCATTCCCAGCTCTTCCATAGAGAGCACTTTGGAGGGAATGGTACGAAATACCGCACCGGCACCGCGGTTTTGGTTAAAGGCGTTTACCCTAAAGCGCGCAACTCCTGGCACTTCAAAGGAGAAGTCGGTTTCCAGGTATTCCTCGTAGTCCTTACGTTGCTTGTCATTCATGATCTCGTAGATCAGACTGTGCACCTGTTTGTGGTCCATGGGCGGCAGGTTAATGCGTCGCACATCGCCATCCACACGGATCATCGGCGGCAGGCCCGCTGAAAGGTGGAGGTCCGATGCGCGTTGTTTGGCGGAAAAAGCGAGTAACTCGGTAATATCCATAAAGAAACCTTAACTGGAAACCTAAACTACAAAAATGGGTGCCGGCGGCTGATTGTAACGGCAAGCCAATTAACAAAGCTTGCATCAATTCGATAAGTATATGCACAAGATCGCGCACAACCTAACCCAAGTATTAAACCGCATACAAGCCGCCGCCGAGGGCTGCGGGCGAAAGGCGCAGGACATCACACTTTTAGCCGTGAGCAAGACGCAACCGGCCGCGGCAATTAGTGAGGCCCATGCCGCAGGCCAGCGCGCCTTCGGCGAGAATTACCTGCAGGAAGCCTTGGAAAAAATCGCCGAGCTGCAATCGCTTAATATCGAATGGCATTTTTTAGGCCCCATTCAAAGCAATAAAACCCGCCCCATCGCCGAACACTTCGCCTGGGTGCACAGCCTAGCGCGCGCAAGCATCGCCCAGCGCCTCAACGCCGCCCGGCCTGCCGCCCTCGGGCCATTGCATGTGTGTATCCAAGTGAACGCCGATGGACAGGCGAGTAAAGCGGGCGTTGCACTGGATGAAGTGGCCGCCCTTGCCGAGCAGGTGCAGCGCCTGCCAAATCTTCGCCTGCGCGGGCTGATGGCCATTCCCAACCCAGCCGACCCCACCCCCGCCTTTGCCGCCCTCGCCGCCCTGCAAGCCGAACTCAACCGGCGCTACAGCTGGCAGCTGGATACCCTGAGCATGGGCATGAGCGATGACCTTGATCTGGCCATCGCCGCAGGCTCCACTCTCGTGCGTGTGGGCACCGCCATCTTCGGCCCCCGCCATTAACCCCTTATGAGGAACCCTCTGTGGCTTCGATTAGTTTTATCGGCGCAGGCAATATGGCCCGCGCCATCGCCCAAGGCTTAATTAATACCGGCACCCCATCGCAACAGCTGCTGCTGACCGGCCCTAGGCCTGAGCACTTAAGCGGTATTGCTAGGGAGTTAGGCGTAGTTACCAGCACCGATAACCGGGCGGCGGTGGAACAGGCCGATACAGTCGTGCTGTGTGTAAAACCGCAGATCATGGCGGCGGTTTGTAAGGAGATCGCTCGCCACCTTAAACCCACCAGCCTGGTGATTTCGGTTGCTGCCGGGATTCGTCTGGCCAGCCTCAGCCAATGGCTGGGCGGCCATAGGGCCATCGCCCGCGCCATGCCCAACACTCCGGCGCAAATTGGCCTGGGGGCTACCGGCGTGTACGCCAGCGCCCTAAGCGCTGACCAGCGCCAGAGGGGGGAAACGCTGCTGGCCGCCACGGGGCTTGTGCAGTGGGTGGAGGAGGAGCGCCTGATCGACAGCGTCACGGCGCTATCAGGCTCTGGCCCGGCCTATTTTTTCTTATTCATGGAGGCCATGATTGCAGCGGCCGAGGCTCAAGGCCTAAGCCCTGCGAGCGCCCAGGCCCTGTGTATTCAAACGGCCCTGGGGGCGGCAAGCCTCGCCTCTCAGACCGGCGTGGCGCCCGCTGAACTGCGCCGCCGGGTGACCTCCCCGAAGGGCACCACCGAACAGGCCATTCACCAATTTGAAACCGGCGGCCTAAAAGATCTGGTAAAAACCGCCATGGACGCCTGCCAAGCCCGCGCCCACAGCCTGGCCGATGAATTGGGTGGCGCGCCTAGCCTGTAACGCCGCCCACCCCCCATAAACGTGATGGAAAATAAGAGATCCCCATGAGTACAGTTATTTCGATTATCCAGTTTTTACTCAACACCCTCGGCAGTTTGTATTTATTAGCCATCTGCCTGCGGTTTTTAATGCAATTGGCGCGGGCGGATTTTTACAATCCGCTCTCCCAGTTGGTGGTTAAACTCACCAACCCCCTGCTGCTGCCCCTGCGCAAAATTATTCCCGGCCTGTGGGGCATTGATATGGCCTCGGTGGTGCTGGCGCTGTTATTCCACACCCTGATGGTGGAGCTGATGATCCTGGTGCAACACGGCGTGTTGTATATGCCCTTTGCCGTGCTTTATTGGGCGCTGATCGGCACGGTTTTATTTGTCAGCCACATTTATTTAATTTTGTTTTTTGTGGTGATGATTGCCAGTTTTATAGCGCCCTACAGCAGCAACCCTGCCCTGGTGTTGTGTTATCAAATTGTCGAGCCGGTATTGGCACCTTTTCGCAAAATAATTCCCCCAGCCGGCGGCTTTGATTTTTCCATGTTATTTGCAGGCCTGGTCATTATGGTGGTGCGCATGGCCCTGCAGGGAGTCGCGGCCAGCTCCGGTGTGCCCTTGGGTATGTTGTTAGGGTTTTAATGCCGTGACGTTTTACCGCTGGCAGGGGGAGGATTTAATTTTACAGGTGCTGCTGCAACCGAAGGCCTCCGCTAATCAATGGGTGGGGCGGGTGGAGGGGCGCATAAAAATTCGCCTCACCGCGCCACCGGTGGAGGGGCAGGCTAACAGCCAATTAATTGAATTTATCGCCAAACAATTTAAAGTCGCCAAAAGCCAGGTACAGCTGTTAAGCGGTGAGCAGGCCCGCCAAAAAACTCTGCACATTAAGGCGCCGCGTTTAATACCGGCTATATTGGCCATCGAAAAAGACGGCTAGCGGCTTGTTGAATACTGCCTAGCCAGCTCTGGTGGCGATAAAGTTGGCGACGGGAACACAAAGCACCTATTGCGGCCAGCTACAGCATGTGCCAAAACTACCTCCCTGCGAGCCCAAGAGGATTATGCAATGGACAAGGAGTATCAAACGGCCCCGGACACCAGCGCAGGCATTCAAGCGCCGAAACTCAATGCCTTTCGCCGCCTACAAGCCTGCGCCCTGTTGTGCGCCCTGGTTTGGCTGCTGGGCGCCGCCTTAACCACCCGCTACTTGGCCGAGCAAAACCTCGCCGCAGATCTAGCCAATGAAGAAAAATCCTTAATTAAAGAGACCGGCCACATCTTAAATACCCTGGAGCAAACCATGCACCAGGCTGAACAACTATCCAAAACCCTCTCCTTTGATCGCTCGATTATTGACCTTGCAAAAACCGCCAACCAACACACAGCCCAATTTAACACGCTCGATCAAGCGGCGCGGGCGCAATTTACCCTGAATTTACCCGGCGCCGCAGCGGTAAACAGTTTATTTGCCCAGTTGGCACAACACATTGAAATGGAGCAATTATTTGCCCTGAATAAAACCGGCTACTGCATTGGCTCCAGTCGCGCTGATCAAGCAGACGGCTGTATTGGCGTTAATTATCTTACCCGCGATTATTTTCAAGCCGCCAAAGCCCAGGGCAGCGGCCGCCAATTCGCCATCGGCCGCGTGTATCCTACGCCGTCATTTTTCTTTTCCACCGCCATTAAAGAGGCGGAGGATTTTGCGGGCGTAATTGTGGTGCGCCAAAAGGTGGGGCACATTGTACGCTTTCTCGCCCAACAGAATTTGCGCGTCGCCGTCACCGATAAAAACGGCATAGTACTCAGCAGCAATCGCGAGGACATGTTATTTCAACAAATTGCCGCTGACGGCCAGGCGCTGCCGAGTAAAAGCGATATACAGCGGATTTTCCAGCGCGATAATTTGCGCATCTTGCCGCTAAAATTTATCGCCTCTCCTCGGCCGGAGTTAAAACTGGTGGCGCTCGACGGCAAACGCTATTTATTATTCGGCTCAGCGCTGGCAGCGGGAGATTTTTTAGTTTATGTCTTCAACCCCATCGAACCGCTTTTTCTCGCCCAACAAAAATATTGGGCCACTGGCGGCATTATTATTGTGTTGGGTTTATTGGTGATTCTATTAATTGAGCGCAATATTAATTACACCCAACACCGCCTGGCCCATTTAAATGCCCTCTCGGCGGCCAATCAATCACTGGCCCTGGCCTCCCAAGAATTGTATTTTCTCTCAGTCACCGATGTGTTAACCGGCATTGCCAATCGGCGTTTTTTCACTCGGCGTTTAAAAGAAGAAATTGACCGCCACGGGCGCGCGGAACCTTCGCAAACTCAACTAGAGACCACCCTGGCCCTATTGGCCATTGATATAGATTTTTTTAAAACCATCAACGACACCCACGGCCACCCCGCTGGGGACCAGGCCATTTGCGCCCTCGCCAGTATTTGCAAAAATACTATCCGGCCCTACGATATTTTAGGCCGCATTGGCGGTGAAGAATTTGCCGTGTTATTAATAGACATTACCGCGCCACAGGCCGAAGAAATTGCCGAGCGCATTCGCAGCGTGTGTGAAACCAGCAGTATTTCCGTGGAAAAGGCCATTTTTAACCAAACCTGCTCCATCGGCATGGCCCTTTATCAACCAGGTGAAAGCGCGGAGCAGTTATTAGCTCACGCCGATCGCGCTTTATATGCCGCCAAACATAATGGGCGCAATTGCGTGCGGGTGTTTTAGGTGCCCTTAACTCGAAATGGCAAAAAACTGCGCCTTTAAATAGGCCGTTTCAATAATCGCCGGGTGAATAGGATGATCCGGCCCCTGTCCTCCCGTCCAAATTAATTGTGCGTTGCGATCATTGGCCCTGGCGGCACCGCGCACTAAATCGGTTAACACAGCATTTTCCAGCGGCATGGAGCAGGAGGCAGATACTAATAGGCCTTCTTTTTCCAACAGGCGAATGGCGAGTTCATTAATATGCCGGTAGGCCGCTTCACCGGCTTTTTGATCTTTGCGTTTTTTAATAAATGCTGGCGGATCTAACACCACCACATCAAATTTTTCCCCTTCCGCCAGCAGGTTTTTTAACACCTCGATGGCTTTGCCCTTGTGGCAGGTAACTTTATGGGCCACGCCATTGAGCTCGGCGTTGCGGCGGGCGCCTTCCAGTGCACTGGCCGAGGCGTCCACCAGGGCCACCTGGGCCGCGCCCGCCACTGCCGCTTGAATGCCCCAACTGCCTAAATAACAAAATACATCCAACACCCGTTTGCCCTGGCAGAGAGGCGCCAAAAATTGCCGGTTGATGCGGTGGTCGTAAAACCAACCGGTTTTTTGCCCAGTGAGGGCGGGAATTTCAAAGGGCACGCCATTTTCTTCTAAACGCAAAATCTCCGGCACCTCGCCACGGGTGGAGCACTGCTCAGGCAAGTCCTCCAATTCCCGCGCCGAATGATCATTGCGCACCACTATGCCCTTGGGTTTTAACACCTGCTCTAGGGCGGTCAGAATCGGCTCGGCCATCTGGTCTATGCCAGCCGAAGCCATTTGCACCACGCAATAATCGCCGTAGCGATCCACTACCAGGCCGGGTAAAAAATCCGCATCGCCGTACACCAAGCGGTAATAGGGTTGGGCAAAACAGCGGCTGCGCAGGCGCAGCGCCCGCTCGATGGCTTTGACAAAAAAGGCGCGATCGATTTTGGCATCCACTTGGCGGCTTAACAGGCGGCCGCAAATCAGCGCTTGCGGGTTGACATAAGCGGTGCCTAAGGGGGCGCCCGAATGGGTAAATACATTGACGATTTGACCGGCGGTTAAGCCTTTAAGGGGGGAGCGGTGCACGTCGATTTCGTTGGAATAGAGCCACAAATGGCCCCGTTTAATGCGGCGGTCGGCCTGGGCATTTAAAAAAATATCGTTCATGGGAGCGCCTTAACAAGAAACCGGCGAGTATAGCCGCATCACCCAGGGAGGGGGCAAATACGGAGAAGGCTGCTACACTCAAACTAGGTACCTTTTGACCCCCTTCGTGAACCCCTTCGCCATGAACGCTGAGTTAACCCCGGAGCAGATTTCGCGGATACTGCAGGGCATCAATATTCCGCCACAGCCGCAGGTAATGGTGGATTTACAAATGGAGCAGTGCTCCCCCAATTGCAGCATCGACACCATCGCACACCTCATCAGCCAGGATGTGGGTTTATCCGGCAGTATTTTAAAAACCGTTAATTCACCTTTTTTTAAACACAGCAATAAAATTACCTCCATTCATCAGGCGGTGAATTTATTGGGGGTTAATTCGGTGGTTAACCTGGTGAATGCCCAGTCCATTCGCGGCGCCCTGTCCGACGACGATATTATTGCCCTCGGCCGCTTTTGGGACAGCGCCATGGATGTAGCCATGACCTCCGCCGCCATCGCCAAACACATAGGTTTTCCCTACCCGGATGAAGCCTACACCCTAGGGTTATTTCACAACTGCGGTATACCGCTGTTAATGGTGCGCTTTAAAAATTATTTAGAGGTGCAAATTGAAGCCTACGCCAACCCAGAGCAGGCCATTACCACCACAGAAAACCATTTAATTCGCACCAACCATGCGGTGGTGGGTTATTACGTGGGAAAAAGCTGGAATTTACCGCGCTATTTATGTGAGGCCATCCACGAACACCACCAGGCGGAAAAAACCTTTGCCGATGAACGGGCCGACGGTCGCAAAAAAACCCTGCTGGCGATTTTAAAAATGGCTGAACACATTTGTGCCAGCTACAAAACCGTCGGCAAACAAGATAAAGATTATGAGTGGGCGCGCATCGGCCAGACCATTTTAATTTACGTGGGCCTGACCGAATACGACTTTGAAAATATTACCGCCCTGATTGGTGAGATGGGGCTTGGCAGTTCGGACTTTTGCAATTTTTAAGGCGCTGCCTTTTCGCTGCTGGATTATCGATAAGCAGCTGGGCAAGCTCCGCCAAGTCCCAAGATTAAATCCTCACCTCCGTACAAGCCTGTGGCGCAATTGTATTATTCTCGCTCGGTATTGCGAATGGCAGTAACCTCACCCATTTGAAATTCCACCTCTGCACCCAACTGCCCGGCGCCCCGGTTATAGCGCCAAATATCCACGCGCACGCAGTCTTGCTCTTTAGAACTTGTAGAGTTGGTTGATTTAGTGGGCTTACAGTAGGAATCTGTACCGGCAGGTGCGCCGCAAATATTCTCAACGCTGCCTTTTGAGTCGCCAGTAGAAATTAATTTAGCGCCGCAGCGCAGGGTGTCGGCATAGCTGTTGGCGGCCAATAAAATTACACCCGTCATTAATACTCGTTTCATAAGCAAATCCTGTGATTTATGGTGGTTGGCGCCTAAGCATGCACAAGAAGCAATCGATTAAATATCTACTGAACAAAACCAATGCTCAGGGTTGGCTGTGGCCCCAGTGACGATCCTAGGCCGCTAATTCTGAATATGGCGTAAATCTAAGGGAGGTTTACATGTTCAGAGGGGTATTATTCGCAAAGTGCGATCCGTGCACGCTTTGCCCTGGATGGGGAAACCGAAATTGTTCGGCGTACATAAGATGTTGCGGGATTAAGCCCTGCGGTTTTTAGGTTAAATACCCCGGCTTTGCACAAATACTCTGCTATTTGTTTTCACCCTTGGGGTTGTCGTTTGAGGTGTCACAAACAAGCGGCACAAAAAAGGGCGCTTTACGCGCCCTAGTTGAGTGTTAATTTGAACCTAAAAACCGTAGTAGAGTTCAACTGCGGTTTTTAGGTTGAAGGGCTGGTTAGCAGTCGCATTAATTCCATTTGGGCGGCAGGGCCGTCCTGTTCCACCCGCTGATACTGGCCGGACTCCAATTGCACCCAACGCTGTTTGCCGTCGTTTAAATACAGCGCAAGCTCAGCTAACACTCGGGCGCTCAGGGCTTGATCTTCGATGGGGAAACACACCTCCACCCGGCGATTTAAATTGCGCTCCATTAAGTCCGCGCTGGCACAATATACGCCGCTGTTGGCAAAATAATACACGCGGGCGTGTTCTAAAAAGCGGCCGACAATGGAATACACGTGGATATTATCCGAGATGCCTTCAATGCCGGATTTTAAACAACACATACCGCGCACAATCAGGTCTATTTTTACGCCCGCTTGGCTGGCTTTGTACAGGCTGTGAATAATTTTCGGTTCAGTAAGACCGTTGCATTTAAAAATAATACGCGCAGGCTTGCCCTCTTGGGCGGCTTTTATCTCGTTGTCGATGAATTTAACCAACTGCCGCTTCAGGGTGAAGGGCGCGTGAAATAACTTTTGCATGCGCTCGGTTTTGCCCATGCCGGTGAGCTGGTGAAAAATGCGGTGCACATCTTCACCGATCATATCATCGGCGGTTAACAGCGAATAATCCGTATATAAATGGGCATTAACCGCGTGGTAATTACCTGTGCCTAAATGGCAGTAGCGCTTGTACTGATTGTGCTCCCTGCGCACCACCAAAATCATTTTGGCGTGGGTTTTATAACCCACCACACCATACACTACCACGGCGCCCGCCTCTTGCAGGCGGCTGGCTAGTTCTAAATTTTCCTCTTCATCAAAACGCGCCCGCAGTTCCACCACCACGGTGACTTCCGTGCCGCTGCGGGCGGCATCCACTAGGGCGTCCACTATGGCCGAATCGTTGCCGGTGCGGTACAGAGTTTGTTTGATCGCCACCACCTGTGGGTCTTTAGCCGCTTGCCGTAAAAATTGCACCACCGGTGCGAAGGATTCAAAAGGATGCAGCAATAAATAATCTTTTTTGCTGATAGCCTCAAAAATATTGTCCTTGCGGTGAAACCCTTTGGGGATGCTGGGAATAAGCGGTGGAAAACGCAGATCTGGGCGATTCACCATCATAGGCAAACGCATGAGGCGTTTTAAATTTACCGGGCCGTTGACGCGATATAAATCGTCATCCGTAAGGCCGGTTTCCCGCAATAAATAATCGGTAATTTCTTTCGGGCAGTTATCGGCCACTTCGATGCGCACGGCCGTACCAAATCGGCGGGAATGTAACTCACCGCGCAGGGCGCGGGCTAAATCGGCGGCGCCTTCAATATCCACATCCAAATCCGCATTGCGGGTGATACGAAATTGATAACAGCCTTTTACCGTCATGCCGGGGAATAATTTGCCGGTGTGGGCGTGAATAATAGAGGATAAAAAAACAAAATCATTGCCGCTATTTAAGTGTGGCGGCAGGGGAATAAAACGCGGCAGGGAGCGCGGTGCAGGCACAATGGCCAGGCCCAAATCCCGCCCGAAGGCGTCTTTGCCCGCAAGGGAAACAATAAAATTAAGGCTTTTATTCACCAAACGGGGGAAGGGGTGGGCTGAATCCAAGCCGATGGGGCTTAGCACCGGCACTAATTCTTTTTGAAAATATTCTTCCACCCAGGCGCTGTGTTCGGCGCTCCACTGGTTGCGGCGGATAAACCGAATGCCCTGTTTTTGCAGTTCCGGCACTAATACATCGTTGAGAATTTGATACTGGTGATCGACGATGCGGTGGCAAATTTCGCTGATGAGTTTTAGGCTTTCTTTGGCCTGCATGCCGTCAAGGCCGGACATTTCCCGCTGATATTTAATACTTTGAATTAGGCCTGCAACGCGAATTTCAAAAAACTCATCCAGATTGGAGCTAAATATTAATAAAAAATTGAGGCGCTCTAACAACGGGTGGCTCTCATCCAACGCTTGGGCCAGCACCCGCTGATTAAAATACAGATGGCTTAATTCGCGGTTTAAATAATAACGCGGCGCATCAAAATTGTGCCCTTCGGACTCTAGACCGGCCGGTTCCTGGGATAAATCGGGCATTTCGGACATGGTTTACCTCTATAAAGCGCGCCTGAAATTCAGGCCATCATAAGCCGTAGGCTGCCTGAGTTTTATGACACTTTTGTGGCAGCACATACCTTGTACGCCTCTGAACAGCGGGCAGTACCTGCCGGAACAACCGAGGGCGGGGCCGCTTTTAGCGCTTAAGGTTGGGGCGAGTGCTTATTCTGCGTCGCCTGGTTTAAGTGTAGCCAAAAGCTGCTGATAAGCTTTGGCATCCTGGGCTTTGAGCTTGGCAAGATCCCGCTCGATGCGGCTGACCAGCTGAGCCTTAGTCTGGGTCTTCACCTGTTCAATGTTCTCATGCACCTTGCGCAGCTCCTGGATCGCAGGTTCGTCACGGCCCTCTGCCAACACCAGCAAGGCCTCGGTAATGCGGTTTAACTGGGTGCCGTAGCTGGCTACGTCGGCAATTATTTTTTGTTCCAGGTTTTTATCACCCGCAAAATTAATTTCATAATTGGGCGAGAACCAACTGGTAACCGGGCTGATGCTTTGATCGAACAAACGAAAGGGAAAATCAAACAGGGTATTCATGGTGGATTCCTCCTGCAATTTAGCTAAGACGGCTCTTTAGCAGCCTGTTGAGATACCTAGCAGCTTGTTGAAATACTTGGGCGACGACGCTCTGGCACGCTTGTATTGCAACAGGCTGTCAGGTTGTGGTGAATTTCACCTCTGCGGTTATTAGTGTTCTAAATTGACCAGGCCTTTTTCACTCACGCGAAAATCCGGCAGCACACCGGTTAAATCGAAGGTAGCGTTTAATTGATAATTAATGCTGGGGTGTTCACTGACTAATAAACTGGCCAACACGGCCCCGGCACTAATTAAATTGGCGCTCACCGGCAATTCAATGTAGGTATCACTATAGGCTTTTAATTGCGGTAAATCTCCAGCGTTACCGGTAAATACATCAAAACCGTTTAAGCGCACCTGGTATTGCAAACCCGCAATGGGTAGGGCCATTTTATTGGGGTTGGTGACTTTGAGTTTGAGCAAAAATAACTGCTCGAAGCCGTGCCGCTCCAGCACCACCAAATTGCTTAACTGTACCTGCGGTTGCTGAAATTTAGCCAGCGGATTACAGGCGCTTAACAGCCCGGTACAGGCCAAGACAAAAAGAAAAACATATTTTTTCATAACCGTACTTTTTAATAACAAGGGTCGCAATAAAAAAACCCGGCCAAAGCCGGGTTAAGTATTAAATTTTGGCGGGTTCCAAAATAGGTTGCACCTGTACATTGGCGGCGGTGATATCTACTTTTTGCCCCAGTTCCCGCTCTAGGGCCGCTTCGATGGAGGCTTTAGTCACCGGGCCGTTTAAAGCGATTTTTTTCATGCCCGCCAATTCATCGGCGTTGATTGGCTGGCCTTGCTCGATGGAGGAGAAATGACGGCGCTTGCCACCGCCACCACCGCCGCCGGTGTAAATACAGCCGGTGGAGACATCCACCGCAAAGGCGACTATTCCGGGCACTAAAAAGAAAAATAAACCCAAACCGTCCAGCAGCACTATGACAGGGTCCAGGTTGCCGCCCTTGGAGCCCTGGCGCTCAGGGTGTAAGAGTAAACCGCAACCGGTTGTGGACTGTAAAAATGCCGCCAGACCCAACACCATCACACATTTTTTTAACCGCATATTTGCGCTCCTCAACAGGTTGATTTAATTAACGATTGATACAAAAAAGCATCTTATCCTAAAAGCCGCTGGCAAACCCAGAGGCAGATTTTTATTCGTGCTGGGGGCTATCGGCGGCGGCCTCCTGGGCCTGTTTAATATCCTCGGCACTCACCGCTTGCGCCGCCCCCGGCGCGGCTGCGTCTATGGCGCTGGGAATGACCGCTTTCACCTCCGCTGCGGGCCTAGTCAGCTCTCTCTGGGGCTGGGATCTGGAGTCGCAGCCATAGGCGCTAAGCAGCAGAGGGATAATTAAAATTCTATTTAACGCCCGTGTCATTTGCACTTTGGCCGTAGTGGAGCTTTGGGGTAAAGTGGCGCAGCCACCCCAAAGCGCAACGTAGGCCAAAGTGTCAAATGGACACGCTTGTTATGTGATTGTTTTACTTTACACATTAATTTTACCCACCACAGAAGCAATTTTTGAGAAATGCATTTTACTGCAAACACTTACTGCTCCAGCTTTAACTAGAGCTGAATTCCCATTTTCATGGGATGAAACTGCTATACAAGGTAAATCAATACCTGCTCTTATTAAGTAGGCGATGAATTCATCCCCTTTGCCATCATCCAAGTCGTAATCCACTAACGCTATATCAAAACTCGATTGATTTACTGCTTCAGTGGCGGACTTAATGCTTGGCACTATAGTTACATGAAATTCACTAAGGAATTTGTCTTTCACAATTTTCCCGAAGTACGGATGGTTTTCAACATATAGAATCTTCATGCATCTATTTCACATAACATAGGAATAGTGGGGTAGATACCTGTAAGTTACGGCGGCTAAAAGCCTATTGTTTGGCGATCAGGGTTTTGGCCATCTGTTCGGATAATTGATTGAGCGCCTGGTTAATAGCCGCCACATAGGCTTCGTAGGAATCGCCAGCGCAGGGCACTTCAATGCGGGTGCGCTCGGCGGCCAGGGTGCGCTCGCCGTTGTCGGCGGTGAGAATATATTTAGCCTGTAGGGCCACTGTTTTGCCTCGCTGCCCGGCCATTTCTTCAATAATTACCCGCACCTGGCGCACAGGGCGCATGCGGTTATCCCAGGGAAAGGGCCAGACGGTATCGGCGCCGAGCAGCAGGGATAAATTATCGGCCAGCACCCGCGTCACCGACTGATTTAAATAACCGGCCCAAATATGGTACTGGGCCACAGTGACTTCCTGGCCTTCGGTCAGGCTCACCACCCCCGGTTGGTTGTGGCTTTCCGGTAGGAATACCGGGCCTATGCCCAAGCTAAATGTGTAGCTGCCCAGGGGCGCTTTGGGGCCCTTGGTGTGGTGCAGGGTGTAATAATGGGTCTGCTGACTGCAGGCACATAGCCCCCACAGCAACAGACTGAATAACAGGCCGCGGGCGATCATTCTTTTTTCTTGCCTCCGAATATTAAGGCGTTGGGATAGCGTTTTAATTCATCGGCAATGCGATCAAACGAATCGGACGCTTCGGTAACGGAATTGAGCATTTCAATTACTTCAAAATGCAATTGGGAATCCGGCGCAAAAGTGGCATCCAGGCTTTTTAAAGTCACCCGCAATTGGCTGAGGGTTTGGGTGGCCTCGGCTACTGTTTTGTCCATGTCGTGGGTGGCTTTTTCAAGATTGCCCAGGGTGCCATCGAGTTTGCCAGCGGTATTATTCTTATCCAGGGTATTCATTATATTGGCCAAGCTCGCCATGGATTTAGCCAGGTCGGCGCCAATTTTATCGCTGGGAATACGGTTAAATTTATCGGTAATTTCACTTAACTGTTTGGTGAGCTGATCCAGCGGGTCATCGAGGGTGGGAATTTCCGCATGGTTGTCGGTGACGGTTAATTTGCCGGGTTTTTGTTTGTTTTCAAAGGCTAAATCCACATACAGGCTGCCGGTTAATAGGCTGTCGGTGCGCAATTGGCCGCGCAGGCCCTGGTCAACCATTTTGGCCACCATGCCGTCGATAATTTCCCGCTTGGGTTCTAAATCCGCTTTAAAACGCTCAGGCTCTAAGGTGATATACACCAGCAGGGATTTATCTTGGTTTTCAATGCTGGATAACACCACATCCACCACTTCGCCCACTTTAATGCCGCGAAATTCCACCGGCGCACCGGCTTTTAAGCCGCGCACGGAGTGGGAGAATTTCAGCAGATAATAAAATTTGGCGCTAAAGCGGCCTTCCAGTACCGATTCTTTATCGGCGTAGAGAAAAAAGGTTTGATTGGCTTTGGCAGGTTCCGCGTTTTCATAGGCGTTGATATTTTCAAAGGAAATACCGCCGCCTAAAAACGACACTAACGAGGCCATTTGCGCCTTTACACCGTCTGGCCCCAGGTTGATATCAAACCCGCTGACATTCCAAAAACGGCTGTGGCTGGTGATTAATTTATCGTGGGGGGCCTGCACAAACACGCGAATTTCCACCGCTTCGCCAGTTTCGCTCAGTTTATAGCTGGTGACTTCGCCGACTTTTAATTGCCGGTAATACACCGGCGAGCCTATATCCACCGAATCTAGGCTGTCGGCGCGCAATAAAAAGGTGGTGCCTTTGACGCTGGATTCTATGGCGGGTGGCTCCGGTAAGCCGTCAAAATTGGTGGAAAAGGCGCCGGGTTCACCAGGGTCCATCACGATATATACACCAGATACTAGGGTGCCGAGGTTGGAAACCCCCGCCACACTAATACGCGGGCTCACCAGCCAAAAACGCGTATTCACACTTAGGTGTTTGGCAATTTCCCGCTCTAGGGTGACTTTTAAACGCACTTTGCTTAAATCGGCGGTGAGCTGCATTTTGGAGACCTTGCCCACCGGCACATCTTTTAGGCGCACCTGGGTTTTACCCACTTCGATGCCCGCCGCCGCGTTTAAAAGGATTTCAATTTCCTGGCCTTTTTCCTGCCAGGAATTAATCGCCAGCCACAGGGCAATGATCAGCGCTACCAGGGGGATTAACCACACCGGCGAGAGTTTTTGGAAGGGTGTAACCATCGGTTTAGGTAGATTCATGTTTAAACGCATGGGCCGGAAAATCCCCAGGCTGTTCCTGGGGGGTGTCTAATAAACGCGGGTCGAAAGTCTCAGCGGCGAGCATAGTTAATACCACCACGGCGGCAAAGGCCACCAGGGCATTGCCCGGCTGGATATTGCCTAAAAAACCAAACTGCACCAGGGCGGTAAGCAGGGTGACCACATACACATCCACCATGGACCAGCGGCCGATTAATTCGGTTAAGTGATACAGGCGAATTTTGGTGGCTTGGTTGCGGTAGTGCTGCCAGTGGGCGCTGGCCAGTAAATAAATCAGCACCCCCAGTTTGGCCATGGGCACCACTATACTCGCGATAAATACCACGGCGGCAATTAACCACATATCGTGGTTGAGCAGGCTGATGACCCCGCTCACCAGGGTGTCGTCGCGCTCCCCGGTGAGGGTGCGGGTGGTCATAAAGGGTAAGAGGTTGGCGGGGATATATAAAATCACCGAGGCCACAATTAACGCGGTGGTTTTTTGCAGGCTGTTGGGAATGCGCTTGTGCATGGGGCTTAGGCAGCGCGGGCAATGGGCGCTGTGATTCAGCAGCGTCTCCCCCACCATGGCTTCACATACACCGCAGGCGTAGAGCAGATCGGAAGGCTCGGCTACATAACAATTATCCGGCTGCAGATAACTCCACAGGCTCTGCCGGTCGATAACCCCATAGGCGATGGCCAGAATCGGCACCAGGGCAAAAAAGGCGTACATGCTCACGCCGGGGATAAGGCTTGCCATGTCGCCAAGCTTCACCGAGGTGACCAGGATCGCCAGCAGAAAAATCTCCAGCATGCTCCAGGGCTGGGCGCGGATCAGCCAGCGCAACACGGCCACCTGGCCGGGCAGGCGGCGCTTGAGCTGAAAGGGCACTAACAGATACAACAGGGCGGCGACTTCCAGCAGGGGGAATAAAAATATCGTTGAGAACACCAGGGCCGCCAGCAGCCACTGTTGGTGGGCTAGCAGGGCGCCCACGCCCGCGAGAATACTGGTGCTCTGCTCAAAGCTCACCAGTTTTAGGCTTAAAAAATCAAAACTGTTGCTGATAATAAACAACACCACCGCCGCCACCGACAGGGCCGTGGCCGGTTGCACCCAGGCGGTTTTGGCCGCCGGTAGCGGCAGCTGGCAGTTGGGGCACAAGAGCGCCTGCTCTTCACAGGCCGGCACCCGGCGCAACAACTCGCCGCAATGGGGGCAGATCTGCCAGGTCTGCTGGCTGACCAGGGTCTTTGCTGGCCCGAGTGCCATTAGCGGCCGCTCGCCAAGCGCATAAACTGCTGTTTCACCCCCGGCAGCTGCCCCGCAAGCTTAAGGCCCAGGTTGCGCACCAGGCCCACATAGGGGTTGCTGTTGCCGAACAGCCGCTTGAAGGATTCCATGGCCGCCATGGCCGCCAAATTGTGGGGCATACGGGCGCGCTGGTAGCGATCCTGTACGCTGGGGTGGGCAAGGGGCAGGCCTCTCTGGTGGGCGCGGGCCAGTTCATCCACTAAAGCGGCCACATCGGCCAGGCCCAGGTTAACGCCCTGCCCGGCCAGTGGGTGAATGGCGTGGGCCGCATCCCCCAGCAGAGTGACTCCCGGTGCGCAGTAGCGGCGGGCGTGGCATTGATGTAAGGGCAGGGCGAGGCGGGCATCACACTGCAACACGGCGCCCAGGCGATGTTCAAGGGCGGCGGCCAGGGCGGTTTTAAACTCGTCCTCGCTCAGCGCCATCATCTGCTCGGCAAGTGTGTTATCTAAGGACCAGACAATAGAGCTGTCCTGCTGCCCGGCCGGGAATAACGGCAAAAACGCCAGGGGGCCCTGGTGGGTGAAGCGCTGGTAGGCGGTATGGCGATGGGGGCGCTCGGTATGTACCCGGCAGACCAAGGCCGTATGGCCATAGGACCACTGGCGCACCGGGATGGCCGCCAGGCTGCGCACGGCAGAGCGGGCGCCATCGGCGGCGAGAATGAGCGGCGTTTGAATAGTCGCCCCTGCGGCGGTGTGCAGCAGGCACAGCTCCCCCTCGCGCGTAAGGTCCTGCAGGCTATCGCTAAGCCAGTGAATTTGCGGCGCCGCCGCGATCAGCCGGTGTAAT
>DAOQGS010000001.1:18609-25330 GCA_035338675.1 Cellvibrionaceae bacterium | reverse complement strand
ATCACAGCCTGCCTGAGATTGGCGACTTATTCGGCGGCAGAGACCATACCACTGTATTGCACGCCTGCCGGAAGATTAAGGAGCTGTTGGACTCCTCGGCGGACATTCGTGAAGATGTAAAAAACTTACTTAGAACCCTAACAACCTAATTCCCACTCATAACAACTAACAGGCCATCGCTAAACTGGCTTCAATAAAAGAGAACCTGCCATGCGTTTTACTATCTCCCGAGAAGTGTTAATCAAACCCCTGCAGCTCGTCGCTGGGGTTGTCGAACGCCGCCATACACTTGCGGTGCTCGCCAACATATTGGTATCGGTAAAAAACGGTCAATTGTCCTTAGTGGGCAGCGATGCAGAAATAGAAATTGTGGCAAAGCTGCCTATTGATAGTGGGCTTGAACTGGGCGATACCACCGTACCTGCAAAAAAGTTTTTGGATATCTGCAAAAGCCTGCCGGACGGTTCCACCATTGATTTCACCTACGACAACAACAAGGTGTTGGTGAAATCTGGCCGCAGTAAATTTACCCTTTCAACCCTACCGGCATCAGACTTCCCATTGATGAAAGCGGCCGAGGACGATCTGGCTTTTCACTGCCAACAAAAAGAGTTACGCCGCTTGATCGACCGCACTGGTTTTGCCATGGCCCAACAGGACGTGCGCTATTACCTAAACGGCATGTTATGGGAAGTTCGCGCCGACAGTTTGCGCTCGGTTGCCACCGATGGCCATCGCCTCGCTATGTGCACCCGCCCCTTGGCCACCGACGTAGTTGGATTACGCCAGGCGATCCTGCCGCGCAAAGCTGTGCTGGAGCTTAGCCGCCTGTTACAAGACAGTGAGGAGCTGGCAGAAGTCGCCCTTGGCGATAACAACATCCGCGTTTCCGCCGGTGGTTTCACCTTTACCTCTAAATTGGTGGACGGTAAATTCCCCGACTACGAACGAGTACTGCCGGTGGGCGGTGATAAGGTTGTGGTGGGCAACCGAGACGATTTCAAACAGGCGTTTGTGCGCACGGCTATTCTGAGTAACGATAAATACCGCGGTGTGCGCTTTGTAGTTGAAAACGGGGTTCTTACTATCACCGCCAACAACCCCGAGCAGGAAGAAGCCGAAGAACAAGTATTTGTAGATTATGAAGGCGAGGTTTTAGAAGTTGGCTTTAATGTCAGCTACCTGTTGGATGTCACCCAGGTTATCGAGGCTGACTCCATGAGCCTCACCATGGCGGACAATAACTCCAGCGCACTGATTCAAGACCCCATCAACAACGACTCCCTCTATGTTGTGATGCCCATGCGGCTTTAATCTAAACGACTCACTGAACGGGGTTTGCCCCGTTCAACGGCTGTTCTTTAGATTCCCACCTGCCCATGCCCATTCAACGTCTCGCCGTACACCAATTGCGCAACCTCACAGGGGTGGATATCCGCCCCTGCCCCGACCTTAATTTTTTCTTTGGTAATAATGGCTCGGGTAAAACCAGCGTGCTGGAAGCCATAAGTGTTTTAGCCCACGGCCGTTCCTTCCGCTCCCACAAACACAAGCATCTGATCAACTACGATTGCCGTGATTTCTCGGTATTTGCCGAATTAGACGAATCCGTTGGTTTCGCCAAACTGGGGGTTAACCGTGGCGCCAATGACGTGAGCTTTAAACTCAACGGTGCCCCGGTATATAACTCAGCCGCCCTAGCTAACCAGCTGCCTACACAAGTCATGGATGCCCATTCCTTTCAACTCCTGGAAGGCCCCAGCAAATTGCGCAGGCAACTGTTCGACTGGCTGGTGTTTCACGTGAAACATGACTTTGCCGCACTTTGGCGGGACTACGGTCGCTGCGTTAAACACCGCAATAGCCTGCTGCGGCATGATAGAATTGCCCGCCCTGATTTAATGCCCTGGGACCTAGAGCTGGTACGCCTAGCAGAGGCTATTCATCAGTTGCGCTCGGCCTGCCTATTACCCTATCTACAAGCAGTGCAGGGGTTATTAGTAGAAGGTGGGTTAACAGAGGAGCTGGATATTCAGCTTGAATATCTACCCGGCTGGGAGACAGATAGCAGCCTGCTAGAGCAACTGGACCAGCAGTTTGGGCGAGATAAAAAATACGGCTTCACTACTCTTGGAGCCCATAAAAGTGAACTGAAAATCACGGCCCGCAAAATGGCTGTCCATGAACTATTAAGCCGTGGGCAGCAGAAGACTTTAGTCGCTGCTTTGTACGTGGCGCAACTGAGTGTATTTCAAGCCATGACCGATCGAGCCTGTGTATTACTCATCGACGATGTGCCTGCGGAGCTGGATAAACAACATATTGCCGTGCTTGGGCGCTGGGTTAACAACCTGAATGTCCAGGTCTTTGCTACCGGCATTGAATTGACCAGCCTCATGGAGGCCTGGCCAAGCGATACACAATCAATAAGAGTGTTTCACGTGAAACACGGTGAAGTTAACGAATATCCTGTCTAATGGAGACACCCATGGCCGAAGAACCCAATTACGATTCGTCGAGTATTAAAGTCCTTAAAGGCTTGGACGCTGTACGCAAGCGGCCCGGTATGTATATTGGGGACACTGACGATGGCACCGGCTTGCACCACATGGTGTTCGAGGTAGTCGATAACTCCATTGATGAATCCTTAGCGGGCCACTGTACGGAAATTAAAGTCACCATTCACCCAGACGAATCCATCACCGTAAGTGATAACGGCCGGGGCATACCCACCGAAATGCACGAGGAGGGTGTATCTGCCGCTGAAGTGATCATGACTGTATTGCACGCGGGCGGTAAGTTTGATGACAACACCTATAAAGTCTCAGGTGGCTTACACGGCGTGGGCGTCTCGGTAGTAAACGCTTTATCAGAAACCCTGCGCCTGACCATCCGCCGCAACGGCCAAATCCATGAGCAAATCTACCACCACGGTGTTCCCCAGGAACCGCTTAAAATAATTGGTGATACCACCGGTCGCGGCACCACGGTGCAGTTCAAACCCTCCGCTGAAACCTTCACAAATATACTGTTTCACTATGAGATTCTGGCTAAGCGGCTTAGGGAGCTGTCGTTCTTAAACTCCGGCGTTCGCATAGTGCTGGTAGATGAGCGCTCAGGAAAACAAGATGTGTTTGAATACCAAGGCGGCCTCAAAGCCTTCGTTGAATACCTAAATCAAAACAAAGCCGCGATCAACCGTATCGTCCACTTCACTACCCAGCGCGAAGATGGCGTGGGGGTCGAAGTGGCCCTGCAGTGGAACGATTCCTTTAATGAAAACATCCTCTGCTATACCAACAATATCCCCCAGCGGGACGGCGGTACCCACTTAGCCGGTTTTCGCGGCGCGCTCACCCGCTGCTTAAACAACTACATTGAGTCAGAAGGCATAGGTAAAAAAGAAAAAATCGCTACCACAGGAGACGACGCCCGCGAAGGCTTGACCGCGATTATTTCCGTGAAAGTACCGGACCCTAAATTCTCCTCCCAAACCAAAGACAAACTTGTCTCCTCCGAAGTAAAAACCGCTGTGGAGCAGGAGATGGGCAATATCTTCAGCGCCTATTTATTAGAAAACCCCTCTGAAGCAAAATTGATTGTGGCCAAAATGCTCGATGCCGCCCGCGCCCGTGAAGCGGCTCGCAAGGCCCGTGAAATGACCCGCCGCAAGGGCGCTTTAGATATCGCAGGTTTGCCCGGCAAACTGGCGGATTGCCAAGAAAAAGACCCATCCCTGTCTGAACTCTACCTAGTGGAAGGGGACTCGGCGGGCGGCTCCGCCAAACAAGGGCGTGATCGTCGCACTCAGGCGATTTTGCCGTTGAAAGGTAAAATTTTGAATGTGGAAAAAGCGCGCTTCGACAAAATGCTCTCCAGCGCGGAAGTAGGCACGCTTATTACCGCTCTGGGCTGCGGCATTGGCAAAGACGAATACAACATCGATAAATTGCGCTACCACCGCATCATCATCATGACGGACGCCGACGTGGACGGCTCCCATATCCGCACATTGTTGCTGACTTTTTTCTTCCGTCAAATGCGCGAGCTCATCGAGCGCGGCCATATTTATATCGCTCAACCGCCCCTGTATAAAATCAGCAAAGGCAAACAAGAGCAGTATTTGAAAGACGACGAAGCGCTCACACAGTTTTTAACCAATGCCGCTATTGATTCGGTAACCCTACACGTCAATGAAAACGCCCCCGCCATTAGCGGCGAACAGCTCGAAACACTGGTCAAAGAATTCCGCAAGGGTGAAACCATAGTGCAAAAACACAGCCGGGTTTATCCAACCGAGGTGTTAACCAGCCTGATAGAGCTACCCAGTTTAACTAAGGATCAGCTAGCCGATCAGGCCCAGGTGGCCGATTGGACAGAAGCCCTCGGTGCCAAACTTAACCTTATTTCTGAGCAATCCAAAACTCACCGCTTTGTCGCACGTGTGTTTGAAGACCTTGAGCGCCACCTGTATTTGCCGCTGATCGAGATCATCGCCCACGGCGTGCCTTCCCAGGTAAAAATCAGTGCAGAGTTTTTAGAATCAACCGATTACAAAAACCTGCGCAAACTCGGCGCACAATTGGATGGTTTATTGGAGACGGGGGCCTATGTAGCCAAGGGCGAACGCAAACACCCAGTAGCCAATTTTAAAGAAGCCTTAGAATGGATAATGGCAGAAAGCCGCAAAGGCTATAACATCCAGCGCTATAAAGGACTAGGGGAAATGAACCCCAGCCAATTGTGGGAAACCACCATGGATCCCGCCTCACGCCGTATGCTGAAGGTAAACATTGAAGATGCCATAGGCGCAGACCAGATATTTACCTGCTTAATGGGTGACCAAGTGGAACCACGTCGAAATTTTATCGAATCCAACGCCTTGGCAGTGGCAAATTTGGATGTTTGATCAATAATTACTGGATGCTTTAGTTGGCGGTTAGCAATTTGAGCATTCTGTAACACGATTAAAGGATACTCCTATGCCAAAGAAGTTAGTTCCCATATCCCTCAGTCAAATTGAAGAAGCTCTGGAAGAGCGCAATACTAAACCCGATCGCCGAGTGACCAATAAGCCCTTAGGCGACAAAGAAGAGCGCCGTAAGCGGGACCGCCGAAAGCCCGCCGTAGAGCACTAATGGCGCCCCTCAAAATCAAAAAGCAGCGGTAACGCTGCTTTTTTTTCGTCTGTAGTTTGGCTATTGACTGACTATCAGCGCCCCCAAGTACTTCAGCAACTAACCCTCAACTTCTGTCCAACAAGGGCTAACACGGGCAATCTCCGGATTTAAGCCCGTAAGGCTTAAGGTGACGACAAACGGATAAATAAATTATTCACCGCATAATCACCTCAAAAGAACCCATAAACCACAACTTATTAAGAAGCTTATCCACACACCCCATCAGCCCACAGATTTAATACACCCTATCAACATATTTATACAGATCGAGGCCGTTAGTTTTATAGCTTATGCATATCTTTTGGCCAACCTGTAGAGAAGCCTCGTATTTATGCACAGATTGGCGGGTTTAAAACCTAATCTACCTAACCCTTAAGAAACCACCCACAGGTGCAAAGGGGGGTTATTACGATGAATTCCAGTGGTAAACCGGTGCGTTATCATTTTGCTAATATATTGATTTAAATGTATTTTTTAAACTTATACACAAGCCTGGGGCAGGCTAATAATCACTACAAGATTAAAATCATTCTCTTCTATATATGTTTTTTTATATTTTGTTTTGTTGCTTCAGTTTGTTTTGAAAGCAGAGCTCAATTTCAATTGATCAATAAACACTCAAATAAAACTGATAGAACAGAGGATTAAACAAGAATTGGGAGCCAGCTCCCAAAACGGCTAATTACGACATAGAAGGATACTGTGAAAGGAAATAATCGGTTAAAATTTGCTCATTATTGTTGATTTGTTCTATTGATGTATTTTTTCCAATATTATTGTTATAAAAGTTAAAGATCTTATTGCCCGGACCGGGTAAAGCCTTAAACCCTCTAGTGCATATCAATACATTGTCAGGCTCTTTTAGGGGCCTTGGCCCGCATCTGCTCAAACCCAAAAATACCCCGAGGGGAAAATGGCACCTATTCAATCTGCTCTTGTTAAATCTCTGCTATTGGCGCTTGTTACTACATCACTTGCCGCGTGTGGTAATGGTGGTACTTCAAAGTCTAAGGATGTAAAACCATCGTCAAGTTCAAGTTCAAGTTCAAGTTCAAGTTCAAGTTCGAGCTCATCAAGCTCCAGCAGCTCCACAGGAAGCACCAAACCCTCCTCAAGCAGTTCCAGCAGCTCCTCCAGTTCCAGTAGCAACTCATCGTCTGGAAACAACCAACAGGGTTCGGAACCTAGCTCTAGCTCGTCCAGCGGTGGTGCTGTTGTCAGCTCCAGCAGTTCATCCTCGGGTGCAGTAATAAGTTCATCGTCTTCGTCTAGCTCCTCAAACTCATCTTCGTCTTCAAGTTCTTCTTCGAATAGCAGCTCAAGCTCGTCGTCGAGCAGTAGCTCGAATTCTTCATCTAGCAGTGGAGAAGGCGCATCTAGCTCATCTAGTAGTTCTAGCTCGTCCAGTAGCTCAAGTTCATCTAGCAGCTCTAGCTCGTCTAACAGTTCTAGTTCGTCCAGTAGCTCAAGCTCGTCTAGCAGTTCTAGCTCGTCTAGCAGTTCTAGCTCGTCTAGCAGTTCTAGCTCGTCTAGCAGTTCTA
>DAOQGS010000001.1:0-18509 GCA_035338675.1 Cellvibrionaceae bacterium | reverse complement strand
GCTTGTCCAGTAGCTCAAGTTCGTCTAGCAGTTCTAGCTCATCTAGTAGCGGAATGGCAGTAATACAAAAACCAGTTATTTCACTGGTATATCCGATTGACAATGCCAATGTGGGTAGTGGTGCAAGTGTAGACTTAGATGTGGTCGTTCAATTGGCAGATGAGCTGTCGGGAGCTTCCTTGTACGGCGCTAGCGTGACAGTTGAAGGCGAAGCATTTAAACAAGACGCTGCTGATCCATTGTTGTGGAAAGGTAAGCTTACTGTGCCTAAAGATGGAATTACCTTCGAAATTATTGTAGAGACTATTGATAAAAATATTTTTACCAAAACGGTCACCTACTTTAATAAAACCGGAGCACTTAAACCGCTAGTAATGGGAATTAACCCTGGTAATTACATATTAACTTATGATCCTGTTGCGCACAGAATTGCTAAAGTTGATCTAATTAATTTCTCTTGGAAAGAATATATTCAGAATAGTGCGCTGACAGGCACCGATATTTTGTTTGATTTTAATTCCAGTTACCAACACGCATACACCATGGTTGATGGTAGTGATGCTAACAACAAGCGGTTAGTTGCGGCAGGCGTTGTAGATGGGTTTCCGCCTATATTCTTTGCTGGTAGTGTAAACAATCCTGTAAATATTCAATACGATGGTAAAAATAAACGCGTATTAGTACTGAGAAAAACGGCTGAAAATCCTGATAAATTTATTGCTATAGGCGTGGCAACAGGTAACGGTAAGGCTGATGACGCCATTTATGGTGGATTTGCTAATGGTAAATCAGAGGCTAATTCTTTTGATCTAATTACTGATGATTTAGCTTGGGATGTACCTTTAGGAACAACCAAGGGGCCATTAAAGGCGTTCGCTTTTTATCGAAATGGCAATATGTTCTTAATAGCTGATGAGCGCATTATTAGTGGGGTGAAACGAACGGTTATTCAAGCATTTAGTGAAGGAAGCAATGGCACTGCGCAATGGAAATTTGAAGTTACGTTGGGAGCTGACATATCAAATATTGCTATCAATAATGGTAATTCATCAGGTGCAGCCGGTGGTTTTGCCTATGTAGCGGAGAATAAAAGTTCTTTGTTAGCCGGTAAGCTTAAGAAAATTGATTTAGCTAAAGGTGAAGTGAGTGATCTGGACGAAACCAAAGGAAATGTAGTAGTTGCCAATTACTCTGAATTGCGTTTCGACAACATTAACCAGCGTCTGTATATAGGTGATTCAGTTGCCGATAGTATTTATGAGGTAAATATATCCACAAGGGTAATGCGCGAGCTGCCCGTAACACCGGCAATTATAGATATTCCACCTTCCAGCGAGAATTAAAAGCAGTACCCCAAGGGCCAGTTTACTACTGGCCTTTTTTATTCTGGGGGGCATGAGCTGCGAGGACTGTTCGACCGATACATATATAACCATTCTGAATAATTAACTAACTTTTGGTTACTTCGCCTTTTATAACCAGGCTGTTACTCTGTTCAAAATTAAACACTTGGTTTTTATATGGAATCACATCTACCGTTCACCCTCGCAGGTTTGGTTGTAGGGTTTATTGTTGGGCTTACTGGGGTTGGCGGGGGATCTCTGATGACGCCGATCCTGTTGCATTTTGGCATCGCCCCCACTAGTGCGGTGGGTACGGACTTACTTTATGCGGCCATCACTAAATCCGGCGGCATCCATGTACACCATAAAAAGCGCAATATTGACTGGGGCATAACCGGTTGGTTAGCGGCGGGTTCTTTACCGGCGTCTTTACTGACTCTGTGGTTTTTATCTGCCGGTTGGATGGATACTGCGACGCTCAACAAGGTCATCAAGGTCACGCTAGGTTATGCCCTTGTATTTACTGCTCTGGCAGTTTTATTTAAAACGTCTTTAGTCGCCTATGCCCACCGCCGTGATTGGTGGATTACGCGTTTGCAGGGCGAGCAACAGCGGCAGGCTACGATTATCACCGGCGCTGTTCTTGGTGCGGTGGTAACTATCACGTCTATTGGAGCCGGCGCCTTAGGCACGGTTGCGCTGTTTGTGCTCTACCCCATGTTGCCAACGGTTCGTTTGGTGGGGACTGAAATTGCCCACGCGGTGCCCCTAACTTTGGTTGCAGGTTTGGGCCATGCTTCGGTTGGCCATGTGGATTGGACGCTACTGGGGTTTTTGTTGCTCGGCTCACTACCTGGCATTTATATCGGCAGCCATTTAGCTAATCGAGTCGCTGATCGCTACCTGCGGCCTGCTTTGTCCTGCATGTTGATTTATGTGGGTTTTAAGCTCGTTCTCTAGTACTGCCAGTTTTAACCACCCCTTAATCCACAGAGTATAAAATCGTCTTTTATTTTGTGAGTTGGGGGGATTAATGGCTTATTTTCACACTGAATTGCACCGTGGCGATCGCGCCGGTTGGCTGCGCGCAGCCGTGTTGGGTGCTAACGACGGCATTATCTCGCTGGCCTGTTTGATTTTGGGCATGGCTGCGGGCCAGGCGGCGACTTCATCGATACTCTTAGCAGCTTTAGCAGGTGTGTTTGCTGGTGCTCTGTCTATGGCGGCCGGTGAGTATGTGTCGGTGCAGTCCCAGGCGGATTTGGAAAACGCTGATATTCGCAAAGAAGCGGCTGAGTTGGCTGATTATCCTGAACGCGAATTATTAGAGCTGAAGGGTATTTATAAAGCGCGGGGGTTGAGCAGCGAGCTGGCGTTGGAAGTGGCCAAGGCGTTAACGGCCCACAATGCACTTGAAGCCCATCTGCGCGATGAATTAGGCATAGTCCAAGAGACCCGCGCGGCGCCGATTTTAGCGTCTTTATCCTCGGCGGGAAGCTTTGTTTTGGGAGCCAGCTTGCCCTGTTTGAGCCTGTTATTTTCCGTTGATTATTTAATGCCTGCCACTGCAGCCATTAGTTTGTTGTGTTTATTGGTTTTGGGTGGATGGGGTGCACACATGGGGGGTGCCCCTGTATTACCTGCGGCAAGCAGGGTATTGATTTGGGGCGCAATCGCCATGGCGATTACAGCGGGAGCCGGATTTGTCCTCGGCAGTGTGGTTTAACCTAAAAACCGCAGTTAAATAGCCCTTTTGCCAGGGGTTCAACTGAGGTTGTTGAGGTTGGCTTTTTGCTTAAAGGGCTATTTGGTTAAAGAGCTAAGGTGCCGTCGCGATAATCGCTCATGGCCTGTTCGATCTCCTCGCGGGTATTCATCACAAAAGGCCCATATTGCACTATGGGTTCCTTCAACTTTGCTCCGGCCAGCACCAGTAAACGGGCTTCTTCCTGAGTGTGGTTGTGAATAACCAGCTCGCCTTCGTCATTGAGCCTTGCCAATTGGCGGGCCTTCACCTTAATTGCGCCCACATTTACCATTCCCTCATAGGTATAGAGTAACCCGGTGAATTGATCGGGTAGAGGAATAGTGATTGAACGCTGCGGCTCCAGGTGAATATCCCAATAAATGGGCCGTGTATCGGGGCGCTGGAATGCGCCCTCCACCCAAAGCTCGTTTAACTGCAAGCTGCCTGCGATGGCCTTGATACGAAAACCCGCCCCTGCATATTCGGGTACTTTAGAGGCCGGTAGGTCCTGCCAGGCCGGTTTAGCCAGTTTGTTTTTCGCGGGAAGATTCAACCAAATCTGAAAGCCGCGCATTTTCCCGGCGGTTTGCTTGGGCATTTCGCTGTGGATGATGCCGTGGGCCGCTGTCATCCACTGCACATCGCCGTCGCTTAATAAACCCTGGTTGCCCAAGTGATCCCGGTGCTCCATCTTGCCTTGCAGCATGTAGGTGATGGTTTCAAAGCCTCGGTGTGGGTGGGGCGGGAAGCCGCCGATGTAGTCGTCGGCGGATTCAGATCCAAACTCGTCGAGCATTAAAAACGGATCGAAGCGAGCTAAATTGCCGCCGCCAAACACGCGCAGCAACCTTACGCCGTCGCCGTCTGATGCAGCCTGGGCTGCAAGCATTTCTACTACAGTGCGCTCGCTCATGGTGATCTCCTCTTCATATGTGGGTAAAGGGTTTATAGGCTTAAGTTTTTCTGTATTTGCTCGACGGCACTTTGCCAGCCGGCCTCTTTTAACTGTGGCTGATTGAGGCCTTCGGCAAAAGTAAAACGCAGGTCGCTAATACCGATTAAGCTGAAAAAACTTTTTAACAAAGGCTCGATTGTGTCGCGGGGTGAGCCCTGGTGTACGCCGCCGCGGCTGGTTTGGATAAATACAGGTTTATTGCTCACTAAACCTTCTACCCCCTGTGCCGTGTAGCGAAAGGTAGTACCAGCCCGGGCCAGATAATCCAACCAGGACTTAACCTGAGAGGGTACTGAGAAATTGTACATGGGGGCGGCAAGTACTATGACATCCGCCTGTTGTACTTCGCGGATAATGGCATCGGCAAGGGCCACTTGCTGCTGTTGTTCATGGCTGCGGCTTTGCGCATCGGCGCCTAGGGCGGCAAAAAAACTCGCATCTAAATGGGGTAGTTCACTTAGGTTGCGCTCTACCAAGGTAGCGTCGGGCCAGCGGGCTAGCAGGCCTTCGATAACCAAATTGTTTAAAAGGGTGGATTGGCCTTGTGCGCCGAATAGGCTGCTGTCGAGACGAAGAATTTGTTTGCTCATGATGAAATCCTCACTGTGGGTTGATGGATTTATCATAGGTTTAATTAATTGATTTATTGTCGCAATTTTGCGCTAATAAATATCTAAAATTTAGATGTATTAACTCATGCCCTCGAAACCCAATTACCCCAAAATTTCCCTCGACCAGTGGGCAGCCCTGCGCGCGGTGGTGGAGGAAGGCAGCTTTGCTAAGGCGGCTGAGCGATTAAACAAAAGCCAGTCCAGCATCAGCTACAGCCTGGGCCTACTCAACCAACAACTGCCCGTGCCTGCTCTGCAGTTAAGTGGCCGCAAAGCGGAGTTAACCCCTGCCGGGCAGGTGTTTTATCGCCAGGCGTGCCAACTGTTGGATGCCGCTATGGCCCTTGAAGAAGGAGCCAGCCGGTTGGCGCAGGGCTGGGAGGCTGAAGTTACTCTGGCCTTAGATGCCCTGGTGCCCCTGCAGCCGGTGTTAGAGGCTTGCTGTGTATTGGCGCGGGAAAATCCCGCCACCCGCGTGCGCTTGCTGGAGACCAGCTTATCCGGCACAGATGAGGCGCTTTTATCGCGCCAGTGCCAGCTCGCCATTATGCCGCGGGTGCCGCCGGGGTTTTGGCCCCAACCCCTGGGGACTATCGACATGGTGCCGGTGGTGAGTGTGAAGCATCCCTTAGCGCAGGGTGCAGCAATTATTAACCAGGATGATTTGCGCCGTTATCGACAAATTGTCTTGCGCGATACTGGCATCAAGCGGGAGCAAGACGCCGGTTGGTTGGGGGCTGAACAGCGTTTAACCACCAGCCACTTTGCCACCAGCTTGGCAGCGGTGATAGCAGGCCTGGGGTTCGCGTTTTTACCCGCCCATTGGGTGGCCGATGCCTTGATCCAGGGACAGCTGTGTTTGTTAAGGCTTGCGGATGCTGAACCCCGCCGAGTGGGCTTATCACTGGTGAAAACCGATGGTGAGACGGCAGGCAGGGCCACTGTATTGTTGGCCCAGGTATTGCTGGAGCGTTTTAAACAGGGGGTGTAGAAAATTCAGGACAAAAAAAAAGCGGCTTAAATAGCCGCTTTTTGAATTAGAGGTGCTCAATACATTAAACGTGTCTGCGACGCAGTGCTGCGATGCTGAGCAAGCCGCAGCTAAGTAAAAGAACGAAATACAGTGACATGGGTAAATCTCCTTGGTGTCGAGTTGGGTTAAACACTTCGCCGGTCATTTAATGTACCGACGGCCTAGTAATAGGTAGTTCGCTTTAGCCAACAACATTCCATAAATTATTTTTTATTTACAATCAAATACATATAAGTGATTTTTGCATTGCAAAACGGCGCTATGTAAAAAAAACCGTCGAGTGTTTTCCTGATTAAACCTTGAAGACAGAGCCTCGCTGCTGCAATCCAGCAAAAGTCCCCCAAAGGGCTTGTAAATTGAATCGACAGGGTAAATAAGGCTATAAGGGCTAGTTCCAGGAGACCACTGTGCCGTTGTCGAACACAAAACCCGACTTGGCCACTTGGGCCTGTATAAACAGATTGGTTTTAGGGATTTGTGTCACTTCGTGAATAGCGGAGGCGGTGGCTTGCAGGGCTTTGGCCACCTGTTCGTTGCGGTAAAAACCGGGTACCACCAAGTTGACCAACAAGGGGTGGGAAGCTAAGGGCTGAAACTGTGCCGCCTGGCCGCCGGTGGCATAGTGGCCGGGGGGCAAAAAATTCCAAGTAGCGGTGACAAATTTCACTTCTAGACCCAGAAATTTAGAAAAACTATGGCTGATGTTTTCCAGCACCGCAGGCATGTTCACCGGTTCCTGGGGGGGCAGCGAGGTGATATGGATAAAGGGCATAGCGGCTCCTTAGGTTAGCGCCGCCGATTTTGGGCGGGTGCATAAAGTGGGGCAGATGGGCAGGCCCATGGGCCTCACCCGCTGACGGATGGCGCTAAGTGTAAATTGCTGCCACTGGGCTATCTAGTATTCTTTGTGGATGGGCGCTTTTTAACCCAGGGCTGTTGTATTGCATAAATGATCGGTAGGCAGAAGGCTGCCCAGGCGAGAGCGGTCGTCAGCATGTCGGCCCAAGAGTGGTAGTGCAGCAGCTGCATACACAAACCATAAAACCCAATTAAAAAAACCCATGCCCAATGGTGATGTACAACCAGCGGCAGAGCCAGGCTCAATGCAAAGGCCGAGTGGGTGCTGTAATCCATTCCCCAGCGAGGCCACCAGCCCGTGGCGTTATCAATAGCCATCAGGCTGTAAGTTGCAGTGAGGCCCACAGCGGTTTGCGCCGCGCTTAAAAGGACCAACCTGCGGCGCTCTAAGCCCCCGCGATAAAACCAGGGAAGCGCGAGCAGGGCTATTAACAGGCTTGGGGTGATGGCGTCACATAGTACTGGCAGCATAGGGCCTGCTCCTTGGAGAGTATTTGTAAACCTTATTCTGACAAAGTGTCAGCATGAATGCATGTTTTATGCTGGCGGGTTGGAAATAATGATGCTGTTAACATAAGCAAATTGTATTGTGCAAAAAATTAAGCTGTGTAAGTGAGTGATTACGCGTTTGGATATTAATGTAAATAATAGCTGATTTGTGAGTATTTCCTGAGAGTAGGTTTGTAGTTCTGGCGTTGGCATTCACTTTAAAGAAGGTGAAAACATTCCGTACTAATGGCTCCATAGGTAATTATCAGCGGCCTATTTGGATAGCCTTATTAATGTTCGCGGTCCTGTATAGGCTGTGAATATTTCACAGATATGAAAAATGTTATTCGATCAAATAAATAAAAAGCCTCTGATTATTACCTGGCGGATTTTTATGTCGGGCTAATGAGCCTGTAGGCGTAATATTATGAAAACCTACACGTATTTGAAACGCGCGCGCCCTGTAGTTTAAATAGTAAGGCTTATGCCTGTCGGTACTCGCTCGGGGTGGTTTCAAAATATTCGTGGGTACCGACTTAATTCGGGCACCCTTAAGGTTGATTTCCCAGTTTTTTATTGAGATTGTGTTATGGCGGATCATTTAAATTTAAACGATATGTATATTTTCTATGTAGTTGCTAATGCTAAGAGCATAACGGCGGCGGGTAAAATTTTACATATTACTAAGCAGTCTTTAAGCCGTCGTGTCGCTCAGTATGAAGAATCTATTGGTGTAACCCTAATCTCGCGCAACACTCGCAAGTTAGAATTAACACAGGCCGGTGCTGAGTATTTAAGGCACTGCACGGAAGTGGTCAATCAGGCGAAAATTGCACAATCAAAATTGCAGGCATTTCAGGTTAACGCCCAGGGCAGCGTGCGCATACACATGCCGGAGGTGTTTCACACCCCAGTGATCGCTGCGTTATTAGCAGAGTTTTCCTCGGCCCACCCTAATTTGCGTTTGGATATACTCTCGTGCGATGAGCGATCCTGTTTAATAGCCGATGGCATAGACGTGCAATTTCGTTTAGGCAAGCTGGAAGATTGTGCTTTGGTGGCGCGCTCATTGGGCCGCATGGATTTTGTGCAAGTCACCTCCAGGCGCGCCCAAGTGGATAGCGCAGAGGTTATTCCTTTTGTATACGTTGATGGATTTAATTATCGAGATTTTTCTGAACCCTTGGATTTACCTAAATCATCCATGCAGGTGGATAATTTTTCATTGTGTAAAAAAATATTGTTGAGCGGCTATGGGCAAAGTCTATTACCCCTAGCGCTGTGCCATGCAGAACTAAAGCAAGGCGATTTGATAAATGCGAATTCACACCATTGGCAGGGCAGCAAAAGTGTTAATTTGGTATTTTTAAAAAATAAATTTTTACCTATCAATGTGCGCAAATTTATAGATTTTATGGTTGAAAAGAGCCGCTCCACTATCCCTTGGCAACAAACTATCACAGCCGTTCAAGACGCCACAAAACAGCGGACATTATCGACTAAAGCCGCATTGGCCGCGCCTGTTATTTAGCGAATATTGATTGTTACTATTGTCAACAACCCAGGAGTACATTCGAGGGCGTTGGCCCATCTATCTCAACAGCTTGTTAAGCGCGAACATCTTTGATAGCTAATGGCGGCTTTTTAATTAGGTTGAGTGATGGCGCTGGGTTGATCAATAAAATGATAGCGGCGGCGAAAATAGGGATATGGCCCAGTAACTCAGCGGGCCCCAGCACTAAACCCGATAACAAAAAGAAAAAACAAATACAGCTGGATGCTAAGCGCTGCGCTATGTTCGTGATTAATAACAGACCAAAACACATTTCAGCAAGCCCTGCGCTGAGCACAAAATGCAAATCGCTAAAGGATTCAAGCCCGCTTAAACGCATGAAATTAAAATAAGGGTATTCCTGTAAGAATTGTAGCGCAAGGCCGGGATGCATTAATTTATCGTGGACCGTCAGCACACACAGTTGCACGCCCAAACCAAAGCGCAACGCAGTAAGTGCATACAGCTGGCACTGTGCTGGGGAAATTTTTTGTTTTAGTGCCAATAAGGTTTTGGATGGGCAACACAAACCTACCGCCAAGGCGATGGCAGCCAATTCAAATATATAGTCTATGGCGATATCAAGGCCATACAGCAGTATTAAAGCTGCGCATAACAGTAGTGTTGCCACTGCAAATAAAACCCCATCAAATACCAGCAAAAGAATCAGTAATGCTTGCGCAACATGCTCTGTTTGCGCGTGATGAGCAATAGGAATATTAGGTGCAATAAAATGGCCTTGAATAATATTGCCGAGTAATAAAATAAGCACCGAGGCTTTTATCAGTGCGTAGATATAATTGCTTTTTAACCATGGCGAATAGAGCATCTGCTGGGTGCGACTATGGCCGTTAAACTCGGCCCAACTAGCCAGTAAAAGGAATATGATTGCACCGCACACCACCAGCCCACTGATAGTATCCAGCGAGAAGCGCACATTGGCAAAGGCGCCTTCATCGCTTACGAACCATTTAACGTGAGCGTTGGCCTGCGCACTTATAACACATATTATTAGGCTGATACCGGCTGTAATGAATTTGCGCATATGACCTCCGTGGGTATGTATATTTAAAACAAGATATAGCGCGTTTGGTATTAGACTTGACGCACCTGATAGGGTCTCATTATCAGTTTTGATCTCAATCAAACCTCAGCCGGTTGTTGAAACACATAGGCGCCGATGCTCAGGCAAGGTAGTATTTCAACAAGCTGTTAGGGAATCTCCGAAAATTCGCCGCCTATGTTTTTCAGAGGTTCCCTTGATGAATTTTTAACGCTGCAACCATATTGAAATTAAATTAAAAATAACCTGTTATTTATGCGGTTAAATGTACCTTGTCATTAGCTGCGATAGCCGTAATTTTGACAAGCGCATTTTGTAGGACGCTGTGTAAATTAAATGCTGCATTCCGTACGGGGCGGTGTGTGTTTTTAAAGTAGGTTTTTGCAAGTTTCTGATTGTGTCTGTAGGCCGGGAGTTACAGAGCAAAAATAAGTATCCATCACACAGAGTATTAAATGAAAAAACACTTGTTATTACTCGGCGCCGGCCATGCCCATGCCGTTCTGCTGCGAACCTGGGCGGCGCAGGGCTTTAAGCCGAGGGATTGTTGTTTAATCAGTGAATCGCCATTGCAGATGTATTCGGGCATGGTGCCAGGCTGGTTGGCGGGGGATTACAGCGCGCAGGATTGTCAGCTGGATGTGGCAGCCCTGTGCCAACGCCTGGGTGTGGAGTGGATTGCAGGCAGTGTAAGTGCCATAGCGGCGGATGCGCGCTGGGTGGAGGCTGCAGGTAGGCGTTTTGAATTTGATTTTTTGTCCATCAATTTAGGTGGTAGGCAGCAGGTGCAGCCGGGTGGGCAGAATTCTGTCGCCATCAAACCCTTCCCAGCGTTTGTGGCTCAGGTGCACCAGTGGGACACCCTGTTAACGCAGCGGGCCAGGGTTTTACCCTTAAAGTTGGCTGTAGTAGGCGGTGGCTTGGGCGGTTTTGAATTGGTATTGGGTTTAGTTGCCCGTTACCAAACGGCCGGGCCGCAGCTTAGCATCAGCTGGTTTACCGGCCCGCAAGGGCCGCTGCCCAAATTGACAGCAGGCGCGCGCAGCCGGGCTTTACAGGCGCTAAAAGGTAAGCCCGTGGCATTACAGCAGCAGTATTTTGCGGCGGATGCTCAAGGTGATTTTGCCGGAGTGGTGTGGGCCTGCCAGGGGCAGGCGGCGGATTTTTTGCGCGCCAGTGGGCTTACGCTTGATGGGGCGGGGTTTATTGCGGTGGATGAGTATTTCCAGAGCCTCTCCCACGGCGGCATTTTTGCCGCTGGGGATGTGTGCCGACGTTTGGACGGCACACTAGCACCTTCGGGTGTAAATGCGGTGCGAGCTGGTAGCGTACTGGCGGCTAACTTAAAACAGCGGTGCTACGGCGCGGGCCATGTGCGAGGGTATATACCTACCCCTTGGGTGCTGCAGATTGCCGCCCTCGGCCAGCACACTGCGCTCGCCATCTTCGGCCCCTGGTATTGGCAGGCGCCCTGGGTGTGGCGGTTAAAGCGCTTTATTGATAGGCGCTTTATGCAGAGTTTTCAGTCGCCGCCAAACACCTGCTGTGGACTTTAGCACTGGGTGATGCGCCACGGCAGGGTTTATCTAACCGGTTAGATGGGGTAGGGTAGCCGGCTACTGAATTGCGCCGATAATTTGAGATGTTTTTATGGTTGATGCCGCTGTGCCTGCGCTGTTAGACGCTGACTACCTAGTCGCCCTGCGCGAGCAGATGCTGCGTTTTGCAGTGGCGAAACTGCAGGATGCCCACTCGGCGGAGGATGTAGTGCAAGAGGCGTTGATGGGCGCCTTGCTGAATGCCCAGCAGTTTGCCGAGCAGTCGGACCTGCGCACCTGGGTGTTTGGCATTCTCAAACACAAAATTGCCGATGCCCAACGCCGCCAGCGCCGCCAACCACAGGCGAGCCCCCTGGAGGAGCCCGGCGATGACTTAGAGGCGTGGTTGGAGCGGCAGCCGGGCAGTGCGCCGGTATTAAACCCGGCGAAGATGGCCGAAAGCGCCCAATTTGAGCGGGTGCTGAGCGGTTGCATGGGGGATTTAAGCCCCCAGCAGGCCCAGGTGTTTGGATTGCGCGAATTAAACGATGTGGACCCTCAAGCCATCAGCATCGAGCGCGGCATTGGGCTTAGTTACGTGCATGTGTTGTTGCATCGAGCGAAGGCGAAGCTGCGCCACTGTTTAGAGCATCACTGGCTGGGCCGCCCTGTTAAGCCTAAAAATATTGGCTGAGTGCCCTAAATGCGGCTTTGGCCCCAATAGCCATTTTCAGCAGGCGGCGAATAAATCCTTCGCTGACACAATTTAGCTGTAAGAAAACACCCCCGAATAACGACTAAGCTGCCCCAGGTTTTTATCCCGGACTCGTCACCTGCCCAACATTCAGCCGCTAAGGCCGCCTCTGGGTGCGAGTTTGTTCGTCGATTGAGCGGAGATTTGTCATGCGTGCCACCCTACCCCTATTGAATGTTCACCAGTTCCCCGCCATCCACC
This sequence comes from Cellvibrionaceae bacterium, assembly GCA_035338675.1. Lineage (GTDB taxonomy): Bacteria > Pseudomonadota > Gammaproteobacteria > Pseudomonadales > Cellvibrionaceae > CAMCXE01. The sequence goes on along the minus strand of DAOQGS010000001.1, from coordinate 6,365 downwards.
GACAGGCACTTAACTGCCTGCAGGTGAACCTGGGCTATAAGTGCAACCAAACCTGCCTGCACTGCCACGTCAACGCAGGCCCCACCCGCAAAGAGATGATGACGGCGGACAACCTAGCGCTGATCCCGCAGGTGTTGGCCAAGCGCGGCATTAAGCTTTTGGACTTAACCGGTGGCGCGCCGGAGATGCACGAGGGTTTTCAAGAGCTGGTGCGCGCCGCCCGCGCCTTGGGTGTGCAGGTGATCGACCGCTGTAACCTGACCATTTTGCAGGAGCCGGGCTTTGAAGCCATGGCGGCGTTTTTGGCTGAGCAGCAAGTGCAGGTGGTGGCCTCCCTGCCCTGTTATGCCTCCACCAATGTGGATAAACAGCGCGGCGCCGGGGTGTTTGCTAAAAGCATTGCAGCGCTGCAAAAACTCAACCGCTTAGGCTACGGCGTGCCCGGCTCCGGCCTTGAGTTGAATTTGGTGTACAACCCCCAAGGGCCGGTGTTGCCGCCGGAGCAAAGCAAGCTGCAAAGAGCCTATCAAGACCGCCTAAAAGCGGATTTTGGGGTGGTGTTTAACCAGCTGTTCACCATCACCAATATGCCCATCGCCCGCTTTGGCTCTATGTTGGTGTCCAAGGGCCAGTTTGTGGAATACATGGAATTGCTCAGGGCCAACCACGCGGAGGCGAACCTGGCCCAGGTGATGTGTAAATCCCTAGTCAGTGTGGACTGGCAGGGTTACTTGTACGACTGCGATTTTAACCAGCAGCTGGGCCTGGTAATCCCTGGGCAAATTGCCAGCAGCCGCAGGCACTTGAGGGATTTGCTGGAGGAGTCCCTGATCGGCGCGCCCATTCGAGTGGCGGACCACTGTTTTGGCTGCACCGCAGGGGCCGGTTCCAGCTGCCAAGGGGCCTTGGAGCCTGCTGAGGCTCAAGAGGAAGCGGCACAGGCCCTAACGGCGTGAAGAAGTCCCTGCCGTTAAAGTTACTGCTGCTGGCAACTCTGGCAGGCCTTGTGGCCACTGCCGTGTATTGGGACCTAGCCCATTGGCTGAGCTTTGAGCAGGTTAAGGCTCATTTAGGCTTTTTGCGGGCCTGGCAGCAGAGTAACCCGCTGCTGTTTGCCGCTGGGTTTTTTGGCCTCTATGTTGTGGTGACGGCCCTGTCACTGCCGGGGGCGGCGGTGATGACCCTGGCGGCAGGTGCTCTGTTTGGGCTGTTGTACGGCAGCCTGTTGGTGTCGTTTGCCTCCAGTATCGGTGCCTCCCTGGCGTTTTTATCTGCCCGTTATTTAGCCGCTGATCTGGTTGAACAGCGCTTGGGCCGCCACCTGGCCGCCATTCACCAGGGGGTCGCCAAAGACGGCGCATTTTATTTGTTCACCCTGCGATTGATTCCGGTGGTGCCGTTTTTTGCCATTAATTTACTGATGGGCCTGACCCGTATGCCCCTGTGGGTTTTTTATGGGGTGAGTCAGCTGGGCATGTTGGCGGGCACCCTGGTGTATGTGAATGCGGGCACGGCCCTTGGCGATGTGCAGACTCTTAGCGGGGTATTTTCCCCGGCCCTGTTGGGCTCCTTCGCCCTCTTGGCCGCCTTTCCCTGGCTTGCCCGCGCGGTGCTCGCCCGCTGGAACCGCGCCCGCCGCTACAGAGGTTTTAACAAGCCCGCCCGCTTTGACCGCAATTTAATTGTGATTGGCGCCGGGGCTGCAGGCTTAGTCACCTCCTACATTGCCGCCGCCCTTAAGGCCCGGGTGACCCTAGTGGAGCGCCACCAGATGGGGGGCGACTGCCTAAACTACGGCTGTGTGCCCAGCAAAGCCCTGATTAAAAGCGCCAAACTCGCCCACCAGCTGCGCCATAGGGCGCAGTACGGCCTTGCCGAAGATTCTGCCGAGGTGGGCCAGGTGGATTTTGCGGCGGTGATGGCGCGGGTAAACCGCGTTATCGGCGAGGTTGCCCCCCACGATAGCATCGAGCGCTATGAGAGCTTGGGGGTTGAAGTGTTGCAGGGGCATGCCCAGCTGCTGGACCCTTGGCGGGTGCAAATTACCGATGCCGAGGGCGCTAAGCAGGTGTTAAGTGCCCGCAGCATTGTACTGGCCAGCGGGGCTAGCCCCCGTGTACCGGATATTCCCGGCCTTGCGGCGGTGGGTTTTTGGAGCAGCGAAACCCTCTGGCATAACCTCAGCCAGGCAAACCAGTTGCCCCAAACAGTCCTGGTGCTCGGCGGCGGCCCCATCGGCTGCGAGTTATCCCAGGCCCTCGCCCGCCTGGGCGCCAAGGTTGTACAGGTGGAGCGCGGCCCCAGGCTGTTAGCCCGTGAAGATGCGGAGGTGAGCGAGCTGGTTGCCAAGGCGTTACGGGCAGACGGGGTTGAGCTGTGCCTGGAGCAGCAGGTGCTGCGCTTTGAGCGGCGAGAGGGGCAAGATGGGCAAGAGCAGCAGAAGTGGGCGCAGCTCAGCGGCCAGGGCGAGCACCGCGCGCTGATGTTTGACGAGCTGATTATCGCCCTCGGCCGCACCCCGCGCCTAAGCGGTTATGGTTTGGAGGAGTTGGGCCTGTTAGATGAGGAGGGTGGCCTGGTGAGCGACAGCTTCCTTGCCAGCCTGATGCCCAATATCTACGCCGCCGGGGACCTGGTCGGCCCCTATCAATTTACCCATGTGGCGGCCCACCAGGCCTGGTACGCCTGTGTGAACGCCCTGTTCGGCGGCATCAAACGCTTTGCGGTGGATTACCGGGTGATCCCCGCCACCACTTTTGTGGACCCGGAAGTGGCCCGAGTGGGGTTAAACGAGCGGGAGGCCAAGGCTCAGGGCATCGCCTATGAGGTGACGCGCTTTGACCTTGAGGAGCTGGATCGCGCCATTGCCGATGGCGCCACCGAAGGGTTTGTAAAGGTACTCACCCGGCCCGGCAGCGATCAGATTTTAGGTGCCTGTATTGTGGGTGAGCGCGCGGGGGATCTGCTGGCGGAGTTTGTTCTGGCCATGCGCTGGAAGCTGGGGCTTAACAAGATTCTTGGCACCATCCACAGCTACCCCACCTGGGCGGAGGCCAATAAATACGCCGCCGGCAGCTGGAAGCGCGCCCACGCCCCCCAATGGGCGCTGCGCTGGTTGAGGCGTTATTTCACTTGGCAGCGAGGTTAAGGGGATGAAAACCCAAACAAAATTTTGGCTGCTGGCCCTGCTGTTTAGCCTCGCCCTACCCCTCAAAGCCGAGCCGCTTATCAACTGGCAGCCATGGCAGGCTTTGTTACATCAAGCCGTGCAGGTGGAGCGCGGCGGCCAGGCGAGCCGGGTGGACTATGGTTATTTGGCGGGCCAAAAAACGGCGATTAGCCAGTTACTTATTGAGGCGGCCAAGCTCGACAAGGCCCGCTTTGACCAGGCGAGCAAGCAGGAGCAACTGGCGTTTTTAATCAATCTGTACAACCTCGCCACGGTGGAGCTGGTGCTTACCGCCTACCCCAAGCTCACCAGCATCAAAGACTTGGGCAGTTTATTGCGCTCCCCCTGGCAGCAAAAACGCATCCAACTCTGGGGCGCCAGCATTAGCCTGGACGATTTAGAACACGGCCTGATCCGCAATTCCGACCGCTATAACGACCCGCGCATCCACTTTGCCGTCAACTGCGCCAGCATCGGCTGCCCGGCCCTGCGGCCAGAGGCCTACAGCGCAGAACAATTGGAGGCCCAGCTTGAGCAGCAGGCCCGGCTGTTTTTGGCCGATCGCAGCCGCAACCGCTGGGACGGCAAGGGCTTGCTGCTCTCCAGTATTTTTAAATGGTACGGCGATGACTTTGCCAAGGGCTGGCGGGGGGCTAAAAGCCTCAGCCAGTTTTTAGCCCTCTACGGCGACGCCCTGGGGTTAACCCCTGAGCAAACAAGTGAGCTTTCAGGGGAGCGGGTGCGCCTGGAGTTTTTGCCCTACGACTGGGGCCTTAACCGAGAGGCCGGGCCGTGACCCCTGACCAGCTGTGTATTGTGGTGCCCCTCTACCGGGAGGCCCCGCAGTTGGTGGCTCTTTGGCAGTCTTTGGCGGGCCTGCGTCAGGCCGGGGTGGAGGTGATTTTGGTGAATGCCGAGCTGCCGCCTGAACGAGCCGATAATACTTGCGATATCGCCACCACCCAGGCCATCTCCCTGCTGGGCGCCCCCAAGGGCCGGGCCCTGCAGATGAATACAGGTGCACAAGCCTCAACCCGGCCCTGGCTGTTGTTCCTACACGCCGATACTCGCTTGCCGGATGACGTGCTTGAGGTGTTATCCCGCCTGCCTGACACGGCCCAGTGGGGCCGCTTTGATGTGCAGATCAGCGGCCGCAGCTGGGGCCTGGCTATGGTGGCCTTTTTTATGAACTTGCGCTCCCGCCTTACCGGCATAGCCACTGGGGATCAGGCCCTATTTGTGCGGCGGGAATTATTCCTGGCGGCAGGGGGCTTCCCGGCCCAACCCCTGATGGAGGACATAGCCCTCTGCGCGCACCTGCGCAAACGCCACCGGCCAGTGTGCCTGGCCAGCCGGGTCACCACCTCCGGGCGGCGTTGGGATACCTATGGTCTCTGGCCCACCATTGTGTTGATGTGGCGCCTGCGTTTTGCCTATTGGCGGGGCGCAGCGCCTGAGCAGCTGGCGGCGCTCTACAAATAGCTGCCAGCGGTTTCCCCCTCAACCCTTCACGTCATTTGGTTTGCCCTATGCCCCGCCCCTTGCAGTTAATCCTGTTCGCCAAAGCCCCTCTGGCAGGCCAAGCCAAAACCCGTTTGATCCCCGCCCTGGGTTTAGAGGGCAGTGCCCAGTTGGCCCGCTGGTTGTTGCAACACAGCCTTAAGCAGGCCGAAGGAGCCTTGCAGCAGGGTTTTGTGCAGTTTTTGCACTTGTGCACCAACCCGCCCCTGGCCAACTGGCCCTGGACCCCTGACCTTGCCCATTGGCAGGTGAGCTGCCAGGTGGAGGGGGACCTAGGTGCGCGCATGGCCGCCCCCACTCAATCGGCCCTGACCCAGGGTGCTGTACTACTGATGGGCACCGACTGCCCGCAACTGACGCCTGCGCGTATCGGTGAGGCTGCCCGCGCCCTGGCCGAGCACGACGCAGTTCTAATCCCCGCTACCGACGGCGGTTATGTGCTGCTGGGGCTGAACACCTGGCTGCCTCAGCTATTCAGCCAAATGCCCTGGAGCACCAGCCAAGTGGCGGCGATTACCTGTGACCGGCTGCGGGCGGCGGGCTTAAGTTGTCGGTTGCTGCCGCCATTGGCAGATGTGGATGAGCCGGGTGATCTGGCGGCTCTGCCCTGGGCTGCAGTTGGCGGCAGCCTTTCCCCTACAAATCCCGACCTGGTGTGAAATGGGCAACCACAGGGGTAGCCCCTACCCAGTTTGCAGGGCCTCGATTCAATTTCCGGTGAAAAAATTATCCACCCCCTGTAAGAAGCTCACCGCCTTTAACGACTAACTCAGGCTTTCACCCAACCCGATTCACCGAGGACACCGCCCATGCACGACCTGGTTCAAAACTACTACGGCCAACAACTCACCAATAGCCAGGATTTAAAAACCAGCGCCTGCTGCGATATCAGCCAGGTGCCCGAGTGGTTAAAGCCGCTGTTGGCCAAGCTGCACCCGGCGGTAGTGGAGCGTTATTACGGCTGCGGCCTGGTGTGCCCCAGCGATCTGAGCGGCCTTAGGGTGCTGGATCTAGGCTGCGGGGCGGGGCGGGATGTGTTTTTACTGTCCCAACTGGTGGGCGAGGGCGGTGAGGTAGTGGGCGTGGATATGACCTCTGAGCAGCTGGCCGTGGCGCGGGATTATCAGGCCTACCACGCCGAGCAGTTCGGTTTTGACAATGTGCGCTTTGTGCAGGGTTATATCGAGCAGCTGGATCAGCTGGGCCTGGAGGCGGGCAGTTTCGACCTGGTGGTATCCAACTGTGTGGTGAACCTCTCGCCGGACAAACCCAGCGTGTTGGCCGGGGTGGCCCGCCTGTTAAAACCCGGCGGCGAGCTGTATTTCTCCGATGTGTATTGCGACCGGCGCCTGCCTGAGGCTCTGCGCCAGGACCCGGTTTTGTACGGCGAGTGTCTGGGCGGCGCCCTCTACTGGAATGACTTTACCCGTCTAGCCAAGCAAGCAGGCTTTAACGACCCGCGCCTGGTGGAAGATCGCCCGCTGGAGATTACCGACCCCGTCTTGGCGGAGCGCTTAGGTGAACATCGCTTTTATTCCGCCACCTACCGCCTGTTTAACCTGCCGCAGTTGGAGGATGCCTGCGAGGACTACGGCCAAGCGGTGCGCTACAAAGGCACCTGCCAGCAGCAGCCCCACGCCTTTGTGCTGGATAAACACCACCGCTTTGTGGCGGG